>DATHJB010000169.1 GCA_035316325.1 Acidimicrobiales bacterium | reverse complement strand
CGGCATGTTCACGACGATGCCGTCGATGCCCAGGGCCAGCAGGTTCGACGCCTGCTCGGTCACCTCGTCGGGCGAGCCGACGAAGAAGCGGGGCAGGACCTTGCGCAGCTCGTCGATGTCGTCGAGCGGCAGGGTCGAGGCGTCGACGCCCCGGCCGGCGAGCATCTCGCTCAGCACCCGGACGGCGTCCTCGTGGGTGGCGCCGATCACGAGGGTGCCGAGGACCGACGTGCTGATCTCGGCGACGTCACGCCCGAAGGTGGCGCAGTGCCCGGCCAGCACCTCCAGCTTGTGCGGCACCTCGTCGAACCCGCAGTTGAGGTTGGAGGCGTCGGCGTACTGGGCGGCGAGCCGGAGCGTGTGGCGCTCGCCGGCCCCGCCCACCATGATCGGCGGGCCACCCGGCCGCACCGGCGGGGGCGAGTTCCAGGCGCCGGTCACCGAGGTGTGCTTGCCCTCGAACGTGGTCTGGCGCTGGGTGAACATCGAGCGGCAGATGTTCAGCGCGTCCTCCAGCTTCTCGTAGCGGACCGACCCCTTCGGGAACTCGAAGCCGAGCGCCCGGTGCTCCTCGGCGTACCAGGCGGCGCCGATGCCGAGGATGGCCCGACCCTTCGACACCACGTCGAGGGTGGTGAGGATCTTCGCCAGCAGCGCCGGGTTCCGGTAGGTGACGCCGGTGACGAGCGTCGCCAGGTCGACGTTCTCGGTGCGGGCGGCGAGGGCGCCCAGCAGGGTGTAGGCCTCCAGCATCTCCAGCTCGGGCGGGCCGAGCAGGGGCAGCTGGAAGAAGTGGTCCATGACGAAGAGCGAGTCGAAGCCGGACTCGTCGGCCGCCTGGGCGGCATCGCTGAGCGTGTCGAAGAGCTGGTCGACGGTCCGGTCGGGGAACGTGAAGTTGGGCAGTTGCAGTCCGGCTTGGATCATGGTCTACAGCGTAGACATAGGGAGCGTGAAGGCCACCCGGGCCCCGCCCTCCGGCCGGTTCGTCGCCTCGATGCGACCGCCGTGGGCCTCCACCAGGTCGCGCACGATCGACAGGCCCAGGCCGCTGCCCCGGCTGTCGACCGGGCGGGTGAAGCGCTCGAACACGTGGGCGAGCTGGTCGGGCGGGAAGCCGGGGCCGGCGTCGCTCACCGCCACCAGGACGGCGTCGACCCCCGGCTCGACGGCGACGGTCACCGTGCCGCCGGCCGGCGTGTGCCGCACCGCGTTGGACAGCAGGTTGTCGAGCACCTGGCGGATGCGGGTGGGGTCGACGTCGAGCAGCGGCAACGCGCCGGCGGCGGCCGACGCGGCGACCCGCGCCGGCCCCCGCAGCGTCACCTGGGTGCGCTCGGCCAGGTGACGGTGACCGTCGATCGCCTCCTCCACCAGGGCGGGCAGGTCGGTCGGCTCGCGGTGCAGCACCAGCTGGCCGGCGTCGGCCAGTGCCAGGGTGTGCAGGTCGTCGACCAGGTGGCCCAGCCGCCGCGTCTCCTCCAGCAGCGACGCCAGGTGCTGGTCGTCCCGGGCGTGGATGCCGTCGAGCTGCGCCTCGATGCCGCTCTGCAGCACGGCCAGCGGCGTGCGCAGCTCGTGGCTGACGTCGGCCAGGAAGCGGCGGCGCTGCTCGTCGGTGTCGCCCAGGCGCTCGGCCATGCGGTTGAAGGCGTGGGCCAGCGACCGGAGCTCCCGGGGGCCGCCGGGCTCGACGGTCACGTCGAAATCACCCCCGGCCACCTGGTCGGCGGCGCCCAGCAGGTCGCCGACGGGCCGGCTGAGGCGGCGGTAGGCGAGCGTCGCCCCGGCCCCACCGATCAGGAGCACCACGCCGGCGAAGCCCACCAGCGCGATCGGGTTGCGGTCCTGGCGGCTCGACTCGTCGTCGCGCCAGTTCCGGCCGCCGAACACCGCGTTGGAGAGGATCCCCAGCCCGATCATCACCACCAGGACCGTGGCCGCCGCCACCAGGAACCGCCGGCGGAAGTGGCGCGGCCCGGCGGTGCGCCACGGCGGCCCGCCCCGGGGTCCGCCGTGACCGCCGTGCCAGGCACCCCACGGCGGCCCACCATGCCAGGGCTCGCCCTCCGGCCACCACGGTGGCGGCCCGCTGCGTCGACCGGGGCTCATGGTCAGGCCTCGGCGAAGCGGTAGCCGACGCCGTGGACGGTGAGCAGGAGCCGGGGACGGTGGGGGTCGTCCTCGAGCTTGCGGCGGATGTTCTTCACGTGGGCGTCGATGGCCCGCTCGTAGCCCTCCGTGACCACGCCGTGGATCACGTCGAGCAGCTGCGCCCGGGTGAAGACCCGTCCCGGCTCCCGGGCCAGGTGGGCCACGAGCTCGAACTCGGTGGAGGTCAGCTCGACCGGCCGCTCCCCCACCGCGACCCGACGTCGGGCGGTGTCGACGGTGACGTCGCCCACGGCGAAGCGCTCCCGCCCGTCGCCCGCCCGGGCGCTGCGCCGGAGGACCGCCCGCACCCGGGCCACCAGCTCCCGGGGGCTGAACGGCTTCACCAGGTAGTCGTCGGCGCCCAGCTCCAGACCCAGCACCCGGTCGACCTCGTCGCTGCGGGCCGTCAGCATGATGATCGGCACCGGCGGCTCGGCGGCCTGCAGGGCCCGGGCGACGTCGAGACCGTCGAGGCCCGGCAGGCCCAGGTCGAGCACCACCAGGTCGGGCGGCTGGGCCCGGGCCCGCTCCAGCGCCGTCGGCCCGTCCATGGCGACGCTCACGGCGAAGCCGGCGGCGGTCAGGTAGTCGCGGACCACGTCGACGATCTTGGGCTCGTCGTCGACCACCAGCACTCTCGGCACCTCGCCAGTCTCGCGGGACGGGGGCGGGACCCCTCGGATCCCGCCCCCGTCTCGATTGCCCATGTCACGCCGACGACGGCTCGTCGGGCGGGGTGGGGCTCGGCGCCGTCGGGGCCTCGGGGTCGGGGCCGGGGCCGTAAGGGCCCGGTCCGCAAGGGCGGTTCCAAGGCGGCCCGTAGCCGCGGCCGTAGTCGTGACCGTAACCGTGGCCGTAGCCGTGCCAGTGGCGACGACCGCCCCGGGCGAACAGCACGACCAGCCCGATGATCAGCAGCGGGAACAGGAAGAACCCCGGCCCGGGGCCCCAATGGTTCCCCCAGTCGCCGTCCCGGACCACGCGCACGACCTCGCCGCCTTCGGACCGTTCGGTCACCACCTGGGTGACCTCGTCGTCCTGGCCGGCGCGGTAGGCACCGACCCCCACCGTCAACAGCACGGCGGCGGCCAGCAGGCCTGCGACCACGCCGGTCCACACTCGTCGATTCATCTCCGTCTCCTCTCCGTTCGTTCCAACGGAGATGACGATCGTCCCGAGATGTGAACGCGATGTGGAGACGCTGCGGAGCGGCCGCGGATGTTGAGCGGGGGCCTACCTCTGGCGGGCTGCGGCGGCGTCGGCCAGCGCCCGGCGGGCCCGGCGCCACTGGTTCCGGGGGCCCACGCCGCCCCAGTCGATCGCACCGAACTTCGCCCGCTCGTCGTCGGACAGCCGGCCCGTCATGGCCCCGGCACCGAGCCGCAGCAACGCCAGGGGGCCCGAGCGCAGACCGACCCGCTCGAGCTCACGGCGCAGGTTGGGCCACCAGACGACCGGGGCGTTCTCGATCACGTCGTCGAGCGCCGCCAGCTCGCGGTGGGCACCGAAGCGCCGGATCTGCCGGGTCACCAGCCACTGGATGCCGGCCAGGAGCAGGAAGATCACCACCAGCACGCCGCCCAGCAGCGCCTCGCCGGTCAGCCACCAGACGAGCCCGGCGAGCACCAGCACCGCGTACTTCACGAGGAACAGCGTCCCCAGCGTCGCCAGCACCGTCGTCGCCGCCAGGTAGCGCACGAACAGCACGGCCTCCTGCGAGGTGAGCGGTGTGTCCACCGGGTCGACGGCGTCGCCCGGATCGTCCGCCTCCGCGGTCTGCAACGCCCGACCGCCACGCACCGCGGTCCACGCCCCCCGCCCGACCTTTCCCCAGACCGCCATGCGCTATAGGAATAGTCGATGACCGACGACGACGTCGCACCCGACGGCAGCCCCGTGGCGGTCTACCTGGCGCTGCCGCCCGGCGAGGTGCCCCGGATGGTGCACGACGCGGTGGCGCCCGGCGGGTCGATCCTCGACCTGGGCAGCGGGCCCGGGCGCATGACCCACCCGCTGGTGGCGCTGGGCCATCCCGCGGTGGCGGTGGACGACTCCGCGGACATGCTCGCCCACGTCGAGGGCGCCGAGACCGTGCACGCCGACGTCTTCGGCCTGCGCCTGGACCGCCGCTTCGACGGGGTGCTCGGCGCCAGCCACCTGATCAACGTGGCCGAGCGGGAGCGGCGGGCGGCGCTGCTCGACGTGTGCCGGTCGCACCTGACCGACGACGGCGTCGTGCTGCTGCAGCGCTACGAGCCCGGCTGGGCCCGGTCGCCCGAGAGCGGCTACGGCACGGTCGGCCCGGTGGAGATCGACATCGAGATCCACGCCCAGCGGGGCGCCGAGTTCGACGCCACCGTCACCTACATCCTGGGCGACCGGCGCTGGTCGCAGACGTTCACGTCGACCGCGATCGAGGAGGACCAGCTGTCCGGCGAGGCGCTCGAGGCCGGCCTCCGGTTCGACCGCTGGCTCGACGACCGACTCACCTGGGCGCTACTCAAGGCAGAATGACCCTCGGGGCCGGCCACCCGACAAGGGGGAACAGCGCGATGAAGGTGCCGTTGACCGTTCGTGACCACATCGAGCGGGCTGCGCTCGTCTACGGCGACCGCGTCGGCGTGGTCGACGAGCCCGACCAGCCGGCCCCGTCACTCGGCGACGTCACCTACCGCCGCCTGGCCACGCTGGCCGACGCCCAGGCCGCCCGGCTCGACCAGCTCGGCGTCGGGTTCGGCGAGCGGGTGGCGATCGTGTCGCAGAACGCCGCCCGGATGCTCGCCGGCTTCTACGGCACGAGCGGCCACGGCCGGGTGTACGTGCCGGTGAACTTCCGGCTCCACACCGACGAGATCCGCTACATCGTCGAGCACTCCGGGGCGTCGATGCTGCTGTTCGACCCCGAGCTGGAGGACACGCTCGAGGCGGTCGACTGCGCCCACAAGGTGCGCCTGGGCGACGACGACGGCGAGATCTACCTCCACGACGTCGAGCCCCGGCCGTGGGAGCCCGACGAGGACGCCACCGCCACCGTCAACTACACGAGCGGCACCACCGCCCGTCCCAAGGGCGTGCAGATGACCCACCGGATGCTGTGGACCAACGCCGCCACGTTCGGGTGGCACGTCGGCATCGACGACCGCGACGTCTACCTCCACACCCTGCCCATGTTCCACTGCAACGGCTGGGGGATGCCCTACGCGCTGACGGCCATGGGCGTGCCGCAGGTGGTGCTGCGCAAGGTCGAAGGCGCCGAGATCCTGCGGCGGATCGAGGCCCACGGGGTCACGCTGCTGTGCGGGGCACCCGCCGTCGTCGCCGCCGTGCTCGACGCCGCGTCCACGTGGGACGGCCCCGTGCCCGGGGCGGGTCGCACCCGCATCGTCGTCGCAGGAGCGCCGCCGCCCACCCGCATCATCGAGCGGGTGGAGACCGAGCTGGGCTGGGAGTTCATCCAGATCTACGGCCTCACGGAGACGTCGCCACTGCTGACCGTCAACCGCACCCGGCCGGAGTGGGACGGCGTGACCGACGGGGAGCGGGCCGCTCGACTGAGTCGGGCGGGCGTGCCGGCGCTGGGCGTGCGGCTGCGGGTCGACCAGCAGAGCGAGGTGCTGGCCCGGTCGAACCACGTGCTGCTCGGCTACTGGGAGCAGCCCGAGGCCACCGCCGACGCCATCCCCGACGGCTGGTTCCACACCGGCGACGGCGGCACGATCGACGCCGACGGCTACCTCACGATCTCCGACCGCAAGAAGGACGTGATCATCTCGGGCGGCGAGAACGTGTCGTCGATCGAGGTGGAGGACCGGCTGTTCTCCCACCCGGCGGTCGCCGAGGTGGCGGTGATCGGCGTGCCCGACGACAAGTGGGGCGAGACCGTGAAGGCCCTGGTGGTGCTGGCGCCCGATGTGTCGGCCGAGGAGGGCGAGGCCGCGGTCGACGAGGCCGAGCTGATCGCCTGGTGCCGCGGCGGCCTCGCCCACTACAAGTGCCCCACCTCGGTGGAGATCCGCGACGAGCTGGCCCGCACCGCCACCGGCAAGCTGCAGAAGTTCAAGCTCCGGGCGCCCTACTGGGAGGGCCGGGAGCGCCTGGTCAACTGAGCGCGACGCAGCGCTCGCACACCGACTCGGGGATCACGCCGGCCTTCATCAGCAGGGCGAAGGCCCGGCAGCCGAGGCAGACGCCGAACACCGACTCCAGCGTCGCTGCCGCCACCAGCATCCCGAGCACCACGTAGGCGGCACCGGTGGCGTCGAAGCCGAACGCCAGGACCGCGGCCGTGAGGCTGAACGTCGCGCCCATGGCCTGGGCGAACCGCTTGGGCGGGCCGGGCACGGGCCGGGGTGCGACCTCGAGCCGGGGCCGCACCACCTTCGTCACCAGCTGGCCCAGCGGGCTGAGCGTGGGTCCCGAGATCACCCGGGCGACGAAGCCGTAGGCGATCAGACCGATGAGCCACGGCTGGTCGAGGGCGACCGTGGCCAGTGACAGCAGGACGACCCCACCGGCCACCAGCCGCGCCGACACCTCGTCCACAGGATCCGGGAACCCGACGATGGCGGCCATGTCCTGCAGCCTAGCGACAATCCCGACCCACCAGATCGGGTATCGGGAGGTGGCATGCGGTGCCAGTGACGGGAGGCGGCCGGGTCCGTAGCGTCGGCATCCTTCGAACACGGCGGACAAGGAAGCAGGCGGAACATGAGGACTTTCACGGCGGCAGCCGCAGGGCTGCTGCTCCTGGCGTTGGCGACGGGCTGCGCCGACGAGTCGACGACCGAGGCGACCGCCTCACCGTCGACGACCGAGCAGGAGACGCCCCGCACGACCCAGCGCCGGAGGCCGTCGACCACCACCACGACGACGACGGCGCCCCCGACCACCACGACCACACCCCCGACGACCGTCCCCCCGACCACATCCCCGCCGCCTCCTCCACCTCCCCCACCCCCACCGCCGCCACCTCCCCCGCCGCCGCCTCCTCCTCCACCCCCGCCGCCAGCCCCCGCGGGCAACTGCCACCCGTCGTACACACCGTGCGTGCCGTTCGCGAGCGACGTCGACTGCGCCGGCGGCAGCGGGAACGGCCCGGCCTACACCGGCCAGGTGAGCGTCGTCGGGCCCGACGAGTACGACCTCGACAGGGACGCCGACGGCATCGGCTGCGAGTAGCGCAGGCTGATTGCACTTTCGATGCAAAGTCCGCCGGGGGTACCTAAGGTCCGGACATGACTGCGCATCAGCCCTGGGGGGCGCTGAAGCAGGTCGTGGCCGTCGCGCTCCCGGTCGTGATCGCCGTCGTCGCCGCCTGCTCGTCAGGCGGCGACGACGATGCGACCGACGGCCGCAGCGACGAGACCACGACCACCACCGAGCCCGAGGACCTCGTGATGGAGGCCGACGACTTCGTCAACATCCACGACATGACGCCCGTGCGGGGCTTCTTCGTCGACAACCGCCTGGGCCACCTCGACGACGCCCTGGCGATCGCGAACGACACCGAGGGCGGCGGCGCCTACCCCGTCGGCACGATCATCCAGCTGATCCCGCAGGAGGCGATGGTCAAGCGGGCAGCCGGCTTCGACCCGGACTCCAACGACTGGGAGTTCTTCAGCCTGACCGTGACGCCAGAGGGGACCGAGATCGTCACCCGTGGTGGCGCCGAGGTGATCAACCAGTTCGGCGGCAGCTGCGCCGACTGCCACAACCTGGCCGAGCCCGAGTTCGACTTCGTCTGCGAGAAGGACCACGGCTGCGAGCCCCTGCCCATCGGTGACGACGTCATCATGAGCGTCCAGGAGTCGGACCCGAGGCCGCGAACGTCCGCATGAACCGGGCCTAATCTGTCCCCCACTCGGGGTGGCCCCACCCCCTATGGCAGAGAGAGGCGTAGCTGGTGGAAAGACGACAGCTGATGCGCACGGCCGCCGCCGGAGTGGCCGGTATGGTCGGCGCGACCGTGCTCGATCCCGTCGACGTCACAGGCGCAAGCCCCCGCCACGGCGGCAATCCCCTCGCCAACCTGCGGTTGGTCAACCTGTCGCACGTGAACGACCCGGCCACCACCACCCTGTTCCCGGGTGACCCGGAGTTCACGTTGGAGACGATGGCGACGATCCCGGTCGACGGGTTCTACATGCAGTACGTGATGGAGGGCGAGCACACCGGCACCCACTGGGGCGCTCCGGGGCACTTCGAGGAGGGCGGCCTCCTCGCCGACCAGCTCGACCCGATGGACCTCTACCTCCCGGCGGTGAAGATCGACGTCCGGCAGAAGGCGGCGGCGAACGCCGACTACGCCCTGACCGTCGACGACCTGAAGGCCTTCGAGCGCCGCCACGGGCGCATCCCCAACGGCGCCGCGGTGGTCCTGTGGACCGGCTGGGAGGCCAAGTGGGGCACCGACGCCTACGCCAACGTCGACGCCGACGGCGTGATCCACCAGCCGGCGTTCGGCGCCGAGGCCGCCGACTGGCTCATCTCGTCGGGACGGCTCGGCAAGCGGGGCGCCCTCGGCACCGACACGTTCGGCCCCGACCTCGGCACCGACGAGAACTTCGAGGTCTCCGTGATGCTCTACCACCGGCACCGGATCAGCCTCGAGAACCTCAACAACCTCCGGACGCTGCCCCCCACCGGCGCGTACGTGCTGGTCGGCGGCCCGATCCACGCGGCCGGCTCCGGCTCGACCGCCACGATCTACGGCGTCCTCCCCGGCTGACGATCAGCGGCGGGCCGGTTGGATCCGGTCCGGGGGGATCTCGGCGAGGAGCTCCGGGCGGTAGTGCACCGCCCGGCCCTTGCCGCGGGCCTTGCCGACGTAGAGCGCCCCGTCGGCCCGGCGCATCAGCACGTCGGCGGTGAGGTCCAGCTCGTCGCCGGTCGACTCGACCAGACCGAGGCTGGCGCCGATCCGCAGCATCAACCCGTCGATCATGAACGGCTCGCTCATCGACGTGAGGATGCGGTCGCTCACGGTCGCCGGCGTGTCCAGCGTGCCCTCCAGGACGACGGCGAACTCGTCGCCGCCCAGGCGGGCGACGGTGTCGGCGGTGCGGACGCAGCCGCGCAACCGGTCGCCGACCGCCCGCAGCAGCCGGTCGCCGGTGGTGTGGCCGTAGCTGTCGTTGATGGCCTTGAAGTCGTCGAGGTCGACCAGCACCAACGAGTAGGGCCGCCCCTGGTCGCGGTGGCGGGTCATGGCCCCCACCAGGCGCTCGCCGAACAGCGACCGGTTCGCCAGCCCGGTGAGCGGGTCGTGCTGGGCGCGGTAGGCCAGCTCGGCCTGCGTGGCCGTCACCCGCTCGAGCAGTGCCTGGTTCTCCACCAGCGTGACGAGCTGGCGCAGCAGCACCATCCCGGTCACGCCCGCCACCGCCCAGCGCTCGACGGCGTCGATGTTGCCGTCCAGCAGGTTCTGGACCACCACGGTGCTGGCCATCAGCACCACCAGGGCGTACGGCAGGAAGAGGTGGGCCCGGTCGACCCGCACGTCGGCGCGGCGGTTGCCGAGGTGCGGCGGGCCGTCGGCGGGCACGAGGGCGGCGATGGCGATGAGCAGGGGCCCGATGATGAAGCCGAAGTTCGTCGCCGGCGGCATGGTCTCCCTACCGGTGCTCACGATGTAGGCGAAGATGCTGTCGGACGCCGAGATGCTGACGAGCCCCGACCCCAGGAGCCACAGCTGCTTGCGCAAGTGCTGCGGCACCCGGCGGGTCACCGCCAGCAGCACAACGATCACCACCAGGATGAGGTCGGTGGACGGGTAGGCGATCGCCACCAGGAACGACCCGGTGTTGGGCGCCCCCTGGTGCACCACCGCGCCCAGCGCCGTCGCCCACGTGACGACGAACAGCGAGCCCACCACGATCAGCCCGTCGAGCACGAACACGAGCTGGGCACGCCCCCGCCCGACGGCCGCCGCGGGTTGGGGGTGGGCGACGGCCAGCGAGAGCAGCGCCGGCAGGGCGAACACCGGCATCGCCAGGTAGCCGATGTCGGCCGGCCCCGGCGACGGGAGGGGCGTGTCCGAGAAGATCTGCCCGTACGACCAGATCGCCTGACCGATCGACCAGCCGACCATGCCGACGCCCATCAGCAGGCGCCAGTTGCGCTCCGGGCCGTAGGTCGACCGGGCCATGACGAAGCACAGCACCGCCGCCGCGATCCCGGCCGTCTGCTGGGCGAAGTTGTCGACGACGATGGCGGCGTCCTCGGAGAGGACCCCGGTGCTGTCCAGCAGGATGACCGTTGCAAGCCACGCCAGCGCGGCGCCGAGCCACGCCCCCAGCTGTCTCGTCGTCATCGGCGGTGTCAGAAGACGAACTCTCCGTACCAGAGATCGATGACGGACGCGTCGCCGAAGCTCTCGATCGGGCCGAGCGGCGGCCGGTTGTAGAGGAGGAGCTCCAGGTCGGACACGGCGCCCCGGAGCGCCAAGTCGCCCTTGGCGTGGGTGCGGGTGACATCGATGCGGTCGGGCAGGAGGGTGACCAGCCACTCGGCACCGAGACCCGGGGCGAGGCCCTCGTCGGTGCCGTGCAGGTGCATGGTCTGTCCGGTGGGGACGCCGGTGCGGGGGCGGGTGGTGACGAGCGCTTCGAGGGTCTCGTCGATGCCCTCGATCGCCAGAGCGGCGTCGATGGGCGTGCAGGTGCCCCGGGCCGACTGGGCGTCGTAGCGGTGGATGGCCAGCTCGCTGGCGATGCGGCGGGCGACGAAGCCGGCGGTCTGGTCGGGTTCGAACCAGGTCCACACCGGGGTGGCGGCCGGGGTGTGGCGCAGCTGGTCGACCATGTCGGCGCCGGCAGCCGACAGCCAGGCGGGGGTCACGTCGGCGTCGGGCGGTGGGGCGTGGTCGGTCTTCTCCCGGCCGGTGCCCTCGCACAGCACGTGGGCCCAGAACCCGAGGAACTCGCCGACGTGGTGCGCCAGGTCCAGCACCGTCCAGCCCGGGCACGTCGGCACGGCCACCCTCAGGTCGTCGTCGCCCACGGCCCGCAGCAACGCTCCGAGCTCCCGTTCCGCCGCCTCGACACGCTCGTCGTGTTCCACCCGCCACACCCTACGACGGGGCGTGCTGCGACCTCCGCCTGATCCGATCGGCGCCGGGGCCGCCATGCCAGCTCGGGCGTGGGTGTGATCTGATGACAGCGTGGTGGGTGAGAACGACTGGGGCAACGACGGCGGGGCCGACGGCGCGCCGCTCGACGAACACGACTGGTGGGAGGCGACCAACCGGGCCTCGACAGCCGCGGCCGCCGAGGCGTTCCACGAGGCACCGGCCGAGTTGGGCCGCGAGGTCCTGCCCGCCGCGTCCCGGCACCTGCGTCCGAGCCGCGGGGTCAAGGGCGGAGCCGTCAAGGGCGGCGCCGTCAAGGGCGGTGGGCTCAAGGCGGCCCTGGTCGAGAACGGCGCCGTCAAGGCAGTGTTGGGCTCGCACGGGGCGCTGGCGGCGGTGGGCGGCGTGGTGGCGATCGCGGCGCTGGTGATCGTCGCGGTGGTCGCCTTCGCGGGCAACAGCTCGCCGGACGACTCGGCGCTGCGGACCGACAGCTTCGGCAACGGCGACAAGTCCCGCAGCGTCGACGGCGGCGGCGACAAGACCAGCGACTCGACCTCCCCATCGTCGACCGGCGCCACCACCACCGCCCCGGCGTCGACCACCACGACCCTGCCCGCGTCGGCCACCTCCACGGCGGCTCCCGGAAGCGGTGGACCAGTCGTCGTCGACCCGCCTGCCGACCCGCCCGCGACGGTGCCGCCCACGGTCCCACCGGTCACCCGGCCGCCGGCGACCACCACGCCGACCCCACCCGCAGGCCCGACGATCACGTCGTTCACCGGGCGCTCGGCGACCACCGCGGCGTGCACCCGGACGCAGCGGCTGTCGGTGACGTTCACCTGGAGCAGCCAGCGCGGCGAGTCGGCCACCCTGACCGACGGCGAGACCTCGGCCAGCGTGCCCACCAACAGCAAGCACACCACCTGCAGCCCTGCCGGTCGGGTATGGACGCTCACCGTCGTCGGCGCCCGCGGCACGACACCCGCCGTGGCCACCCGGACGGTGCCGGCCGTGGCGGTGTCCTGAGCTGCCACCGCCACCCACCTGATCCTCGTCGGCCTCGTCGGCTGCTTCGTCGGCGGAGGCCCACCGGCGCAACGACTCGGTCACGGTCTACGGGCTGACCACCAACAACAAGATCGTCACGTTCTCGCTGGACCGCCCGGACAGGGATCTACGGCGTCACCCGCACCCGCAGCGGCGCCGAGCTGGTGACGGTCGACCCCAGGACGGGCCAGGCCACCTTCTTCGCCACCCTCGTGTCGGCCCCGACCGCCACGAACCCGACCCGCTCGCCGATCAACCTCAAGGGCCGCGAGTTCGGCTTCGACTTCAACCCCTCGCGGCCCTCACGGCGAGCCTGGTCGACGCCGGGCCGGTCGATGCCGGGCTGGTCGACCGGGTCGACCTCCGCCTGCTGCAGGCCAGGACCTTCGCCTCCGGCAACCTCCGCCTCTGCAACCAACCGCTCGACGGCTAGGGGAGGTAGTCCTGGCACGGTGGGGCGTCCAGCGACCGAAATGGTCGCCACAGACCGCACGGAACGGACCGACCGTCCCGTCCCGAGTCATCTGTAGTCACCGACCCACAGTCGAGTCATTCGTCGTCGGAGACCGACCACAGACGACTCAAGAACAACCAAACGACCACAAACGACTCACCAACCCCCTTCGAACTCGTCACCTGGCCGTCGGGCCGAGCGGTCAGGGGAGGTAGTCCTCGAGGCGGGCGGGGGTGAGGCCGGCGTCCTTGATGGACTGGAGGGCGGCGAGGTAGTCGTCGACGAAGGTCTGGCGGAAGTGCATGAGGACGACGTCGCCGCGCTGGATACGGGTGCCCTCCTGGAACTGCACCCGGCCGTCGTTCACCGCCTCCCGCCAGAAGAACACGGCCTTCATGCCGCAGTCGTGGGCGGCGGCGAGGGTGTTGGGGTCCTGCAGGCCGCCCGGCGCCCGGAACAGCGTGGGGCGGGTGCCGAACAACCCCTGCAGCTGGTCCGCCGAGCCGCAGATCTCCTGCCGCTGGGCCTCGTAGGAACGCCCCTTGAGGCGGGAGTGGGTGACGGTGTGCGCCTGGATCGTGGCGTCGGCCTGCTCGCGGATGTCGCTGAAGAACTTCGGGTCCTCGGCCGCGACCGACGAGATGAGGAACAGCGTGACCGGCACGCCCGAGTCGCGGATGAGGGCGAGCGCCTCGGGGTGGCGGACGTAGCCGTCGTCGATGGTGATGAACGCCACCGGGTCGGCGGTCTCGATGCGGCTGAGGTGGGCGGCCTGCGTCTGGTCGACCGGCAGGCCCATCTGCAGCGGCGCCGGCGGCCGGGCCACGTCGAACGTCGGCAGCCGATCGGCATACGGGCTGGGCGGCAACGTCGGAGGCGGCGGCGACGTGGTGGCCGTCACCGGCGGAACCGTCGGGCCCGTCGACACCGGCGGCTCCTCGGGGGGCACCGTCACCCGGCCCGGCAGCTGCGGCACCGTCTCGCTCGACACCCCGTCGCTGCCGCAGCTCGTCGCCATGATCACCATCGCCGCTGCTCCGACCACGGAGCGCACCCGTATCGACACGGTCGATCACCCTAGGTGGCCGAACCTCCGCGCCGGGGCACCCCCGGGTCGAGCCTCAGATCGTGTAGCGGGCGGTGCGGTAGCGGGCCAGGTTGGCGGGCTCGCGGAACCAGTCGGCGGTGCGGGCCAGGCCGTCCTCCAGCCGGGTGGCGGGCTTCCACCCCGTCGCCTCGTGCAGCTTGGCGGCGTCGGCCAGCAGCCGCATGACCTCGGAGTCGGCCGGACGCAGGCGGCCCGGGTCGGCCACCACCTCCACCTCGACGCCCATCACGTAGGCGATCGTCCGCACCAGCTCGCCGATCGACACCTCGCGCCCCGAGCCGGCGTTGAAGGCCTGGCCCACCACGTCGTCCGAAGCCGACCCGACCGCCAGGAACGCGGCCACCGTGTCGGTCACGAAGTTGAAGTCGCGGGTCGGCTCCAGTGCACCGAGGGTGACGCGCCGCTGTCCGGCGGCGATCTGCGCCACCACCGTCGGGATCACCGCCCGGGCCGACTGGCGGGGGCCGTAGGTGTTGAACGGCCGCAGCGTCACCGCCGGCACCCCGAACGACCGGTAGAACGACTCGACCAGGGTGTCGGCGGCGATCTTCGAGGCCGAGTACGGCGACTGGCCCTGCAGCGGGTGCGTCTCGTCGATCGGCACCCGCAGCGCCGTGCCGAAGACCTCGGAGGTCGACGTGTGCACCAGCCGCCGCACACCCGCCCGCCGCACGCCCTCCAGCATGTTGAGGGTGCCGGCCACGTTGGTCTCGATGTACGACCGGGGTGCCACGTACGAGTACGGGATGGCGATCAGCGCGGCGAGGTGGAACACGGTGTCGACCTCGTCGCAGAAACCGGCCATCTGCTCGGTGTCGCGGACGTCGCCGAGGACGACCTCCACCTGGTCGAGCACGTCGGGCGGCAGGGTGTCGAGCCACCCCCACGAGCCCTGCGAGTTGTAGAGCGCCAGGGCCCGCACCCGCTGACCGCGGCGCACCAGCGCCTCGACCAGGTGCGAGCCGACGAACCCGTCGGCGCCGGTGACTGCCTGCAACATGTCGTGTTCCTCCAGGGGGGATCGGGGGAGTTAGCGGTGGGTCTCGGGGTCGAGCAGGACGAGGCGGGCCCGCAGGCACAGCCCGGCGGCGACCAGGCCGCCGACGCCCAGCGAGACCGTGTGGTCGCCCAGGCCGAAGGGGTTCTGCGAGCCGGCGGTCACCCAGGCGAGGGCGACGACGGCCAGGGCCATCGCGGCCATCACCGAGCCGATCCGGGCGGCGGCGGTCAGCACGGTGGCGCCGAACAGCGCCGCGGCGACCAGGGCGAACACGGCGGCGGCGCTCGACGCCACCGGCCACGGCAGCTCCGACGACCCGGCCAGCCCGGCGGTACCGGCGGCGACGGCCAACGCCAGGCCCGCCAGTCCCCGCCCCAGCCAGCCGCCGACCACCCGAGCGGCAGCGGAACGGAAGGCGGGCAGCCCGGAAGCGGCTTCGAGATCGACGGCCAGCGCCCGCCGCAGCGACAGCAGCAACCACTCCCCCGCGGCCACCATCAGCCACAGCGGCGCCGCCACGACCAGCCAGTGGTTGCTGCCCACCAGCGCGAACCCCGGCAGGTGCCCGACCGCGCCCACCGCCAGCAGGGCGAACCCGGCGGTCAGCCAGCCGCACAGCGCCAGCGGCACCGCCAGCACCCAGTCGGCCCGCTCCAACACCGCCGACGCCCGCGCCCCGCCCGGTCCCCGCAGGCACCAGGTGACCAGGGCCAGGGTGGTGGTGACGGTGGCGAGGGCGGCCGGAGCGACGACGTCGGCACCCAGGGCGTCGGGGTGGACCACCACCACGGCCGACAGCACGGCGACCGGCATCAGCAGAGCGAGCAGCAGGCGGGTGCGGCCGGCCAGCACCAACACGGAGGCGGCGACGAGGTGCAGCAACGGGAGCGCGAAGGCGACGCCGGAGGCCGGCCCACGCGCGGCGGCGACCGCGCCGGCCGTCACCAGCGCGAGCAGCACCGACGCCTGGACGCCGCGGCGCAGGGCGACCAGGCCCTGCCCCTTGGGCGCCCGGTAGTAGGTGGTGTAGGCGAGGACGCCGCCCGCCTGGGCCAGGCCCCAGCCCAGGACGCTGGCCGCCACCAGGGCGACCTGGTCGGCACCGGCCCGGGTCGCCGCCGCCACCACCACCGCCGGCAGCACGTAGGCCAGCCCTCGGGTGAAGGCGCCGTCCGGCTGGGGCGACGGCGTCTGCGGGGGGCGGGGCGGCGCCGGGGTGCTGTGGAAGATGCGCCCGGCCCGGCGCAGCATCGTGGCGTAGGACCACATCCGCTCGGCCAGGGCGAACACGTCGGGGGCGCCGAACCGGGTGGCGGCGACGTCGTCGGTCACGCCGACCGACTCCAGGGTGGCGGCCACGTCGTCGGCGTCGACCGCCTGGGCCAGGGCGTCGGCCCCGCCCAGCGCCGCGGTCAGCTCGTCACGATCCCCGCGCTCCAGCGAGATGTGCACGGGAACGCACGGATTCCGTGCGCCACGGTGCAAGTTTCGGACGGGGGTGCCGGCCCGCAGCTCCGCGTACAGGCGGCGGTAGGCGTCGAGGCAGCCGTCGAGCGTGAAGTGCCCCAGCACCCGCTCCCGGGCCAGGGCGCCCAGGCGCCGGCGCCGATCCCCGTCGCCCAGCAGCTCCAGCACCGCCTGGCCGAACAGCTCGGGCGCCCGGGGCGGCACGACGATCCCGGTGTCGTCCACCGCCTCCGACACCCCGCCGACCCCGGTCGCCACGGCCGGGAGACCGCACGCCATGGCCTCGATCAGCGAGTACGGGAAGCCCTCCGAGATCGAGCTCAGCACCCCCAGCTGGGCGTCCCGGTAGGCGTCGGCCGACTCGGCGACACCGCCCTCGAACGTGACGACCCCGTCGAGCCCCAGCTGCGCGACCAGCTCGTCGAGCCGGGCCCGGTAGGCCTCGTTCCCTGCCGGCGTGCGCCCGTACAGGCGCAGCCGGGCGTCGGGCCGCACCTTGTTGACCACGGCGAACGCCTCGATCAGCGTCTCCAGGTCCTTGATCGGGTCGATGCGCCCCAGCCAGGCCACCACCGGCTCGGCGGGCTCGACGTCACGCCCCGCGAACTCGCGCGGGTCGATGCCGTTGTAGACCCGCCGCACCCGCGACGACGGGGCACCGTGGCGGGTCTCCCAGCGCCGGTTCCACTCGCTGCCGGGGGCGACGGTGTCGGCATCGGCGTAGGCCAGCGCGCTGACCAGCCGGTGGAACCGCACCAGGAGCGCCTTCGCCGGCCGGGCCATAGGCAGCCGCCGCAGCTCCAGGTAGCGCTCCCGCAGGTAGATGCCGTGCTCGGTGAGCAGGAACCGGGCGCCGTGGCGCCGCTGGGCCACCAGGCACACGAGCGCGGCGAGCCCGTTCGACGAGGCGTGGTACACCGGCGCCGGCCCCGGGTCGATGCCGAGCGGCCGCAGCAGGTGCTCCAGCATCCCGGCCACCTGCACCAGGTCCGACGCCCGGGCGCCCCGCATGGCCTCGGCGTGGCCCCGAGGGCGGTCCAGCTCCTGGTCGAGCGCGGTCGCCAGGGGCCCGAAGGCCAGCTGCCGCATCACCTCGGCCCCGTCGAGCCCGGCGACGTCGTCGACGAAGCGACCGAAGCGCGCCACGTCGTCGGCCGGAGCGGCCAGCAGCGCCGCCAGCTCCCGGGCCAACGGCGCCGCGGTCGACGAGCGGACGCGCCGGCGGCGCCGGTCCCACAGCCCCACCGTCACCAGGTCCTCGGCGTGGGTCGGCAGGTCCCAGACCGGGCGCTGGTAGCCGAAGGCCGTCAGCGCCACCAGCCGGAACGCCTGCTCGGGCAGGCCCTTCACCAGCTGGTCGCACCACACGCTCACGCCACCGTGGGCGTGCGGGTACGTCCCCTCCGTGACCAGCACCACGTCGGGACGGCCTACATTCTCCTGCCGGACCAGGCGTAGCGGCGGCGCCACGGCTGGCTCCGGTTCCAGCACCGACGGGAAGGTCATCGACATGCCGGCACGACTCGCGTGGTGGGGCGGGCTGGCCACGCTGGCGCTGGCCGCGTCGACGGCGGCGTGCTCGGGTGACGACGAGGAGGCAGAACCTGTGGAGAGGACGACACCCACCCCGGCGGTCCACCCGCCGACCCCACCCACGGAGGGCACCTGGTGGCGCCCGACGAAGGGCCTCTCGTGGCAGTGGCAGCTCGACGGCGAGGCGATCGACCAGTCGGTCGACGCCGAGGTGTTCGACGTCGACCTGTGGGCCACGCCGAACGCCACCATCCAGGCCCTCCACGACCAGGGCCGGAAGGTGATCTGCTACCTCTCGGCCGGCTCATGGGAGCCCTACCGCCCCGACGCCGGCGACTTCCCCGCCGAGGTGAAGGGCGGCGCCGTGGAGGGCTGGCCCGACGAGCGCTGGCTCGACATCCGCCGGCTCGACGTGCTCGAACCGCTGATGGCCGCCCGCTTCGACCTGTGCCGCGACAAGGGCTACGACGCCGTCGAGCCCGACTGGATGGACAGCTTCCAGCAGGACACCGGGTTCGACATCAGCGCCGACGAGCAGCTCCGCTACAACCGGTTGCTGGCCGGCATGGCCCACGAGCGGGGCCTGGCCATCGGACTGAAGAACGACCTCGACCAGGTCGCCGAGCTGGCCGGGCTGTTCGACTTCTCGGTGGTCGAGCAGTGCGCCGAGTTCGACGAGTGCCACAAGCTGCAGCCCTTCCTCGACCTCGACAAGCCCGTGTTCCACGCCGAGTACGACCTCGAGACCGACGAGTTCTGCGCCGAGTCGCGTCGTCTCGGGCTGAGCTCGATCCGCAAGCGGCTGGAGCTCGACCCCTGGCGGGAGACCTGCGACTGATCCGGCCGGGGTGGGTGGGTGGTCAGCCGGCACTCGACGGATCGACTGCGAAGGTGCGGGGCGTCGGGTCCACCGTGACCTTGGCGATCGACTGACCGCCGTACGGCGTGCCACCCGTGACGCCGGTGACCAACGGGCGGGCGGTTCCGTTGGCCACCAGCGTCACGATCTGTGTGTCGATGTCGAGCCAGCCGCGCACGGCCTGCTCGCGGGCGACGATCCGGTCGAGCGCCGCAGGACCGAGCTCGTGGGCCTGCGGCGTGCGCACCGGCAGCGTGAACAGCTGCTCGTAGCGGGTCATGACCGCGTCCATCCAGTCGGTCTGCAGGGTGCGGCCGCCGCCGTAGTTCCGCAGGTTCGACTGGTGGAAGTAGTGCGGCCACTCCTTGCCGGACAGCATGTGGCTCACCGTGGTGTCGGCCTCGGCGGCCAGCAGCTGGTCGTAGGTCTTGGGCGAGCAGATCGCACCGGGGATGGTGCAGGGGTCGTTGCCCGCCGCCACGTGGCGCTCGTAGTAGAGCCAGTTGTACTCGTCGAGGTCCTCGGCCGGGGTGGTGGCGTTGACGTAGACGTTCGTGGGGTACCGGGGCAGCACGACCAGGTCGAACCCGGGGACCCGCTGCTCACGGTCCTGGTTGGGCCGGGACGAGTCGGCGGCGATGTACCTCACGCCCAGGTCCTGGGCCGCCTGCATGAAGTTCGGGTTGGCGCCCTGCGGGAAGGGCACGTCGTCGGACGGGTCCTCCTCGGTGCCACGCCGGTCGTGCAGCCCGGCGTGCGAGTCGCTGAGCAGGTAGGGCAGGCCCTCCTGGTAGCCGGGCAGGCCCAGCTCGGTCCACGTCACCCGGTTGCGGGCGATGTCGTCGTGGGCCGTGGCGTAGTCGGTGACCGGGCACTCGGCCGGCTGCGGCTCGTCGGGGTCGGGGCAGAGCCGGTCCATCTGCAGCGCGGCGTAGGTGTGGTTGATCCAGCCGAACTGGTCCTTCACCTCGAGGACCTTGGCGGTCAGCGGCTCGGGCTTCGACGACGTCTCGAACTGGAGCGTGGGCCGGTTGGCGGCCGTGCCGTTCTCGGCGCTGGCGAAGGTGGCCGTGCCGTTGGCGGTCGCCCGGATGAGCACGCCGTGGTTGGGGCGGGCGCCGGACGCCCACGCCTGCCAGATCGGGGTGATGTCGAGCTCGTTGACGCCGGGGCCGGTGAGCTGGCGGGTCAGGCACGCCGAGGCGTCGACGCTGCCGCCGGACGTGGCCCACGAGGTGAACGAGGCCCGGGAGCTCCAGGTGGGCGGGCCCAGGTCGAGCAGGCCGCCGTTGCCGTTGCCCTCGGTCCAGGTCTGGGTGAGCGGGCACACCTGCACGGCCAGCGGCTGGGCCAGGGCGTTGCTCACCACCAACCGCAGGAGGACGCGGTCGACCCGGTCGGCGGGCGGCGCGGGCGGCGCCGACACGTCGGCGGCCCGCACGATCGCCCGGCGCTCGCTGTTGCCGCTGCGGGACACGGTCAGGCTGGTGGCCCGCCCGTAGCTCCACAGGGAGCCCGACACGAGCATGGCGTCGTCGGCCGCGTTGCGGACCACCCGGGGGTTGGGCGTCCAGCCCTTGGCACCGATGCCGTTGTAGGGGAGCTCGACCTGCCAGCCGGCGGCCAGCGGGTGCTCGGCCCGGAAGGCCGCCTGCTGGGCGACCACGTTGTCGAGGTCCGCGGGGGTGATCCGGTAGCTGGTGGCCGGGTTGGTCTGGTTGGCGACCGGGTCCCACAGGTCGTCGGCGAGGAACATGTCGTCGGTGTGGGTCGACAGCGACACGAAGCGGCCGCCGAGGAACACGCCGCTCGTGGCGAAGTCGAGGAACTGGTAGGCGAGCACGTTGCTGTGCAGCCGGAACCAGGCGTTGCCGACCGTCGACAGCAGCACCTCGCGACCGTCGGCGTAGTCGAGCTTCGACACGTACACGTGGTCGGGGACGCCGTCGTCGACCAGCAGCGGCGTGACCGTGGGCCGCCCCGGCTGGCCCACCTGGGGCGCACCCCAGAACCCGAACTCGGGGATGGTCAGCGTGTTGGCGGTGTTCACGTAGGCGAACAGTCGACCGGTGCCGGCCGGCGACACCCACCGTCCGACCCCGGCGGCCTGGGCCCCGGCGCCCGCCATGCCGTAGTCGAGGTCGTGGCCCGGATCGGTGGCGGGGAACCCGGCGACGACCGACTCGCGCACCCGGAAGTCGCGCTCGTAGGTGTGCAGGCGCTGCCACTCCTCGAGGGTGAACCCGCTGCCGTTCGGCGTGTAGAGGTCGGCCTGGGTGAGGACGATGCCGTTGTAGTGGCCCCGGTCGCCGGTGCGGAGGTAGGCGTCGGTCAGCGGCGTGGTCGACGCGTCGAGCACGTCGTAGGGCACGCCGACCTGGTCCATCGTGCGGGCCATCAGGTCGAGGCCGGGGTCGCTGGCGCGATCGCCCACCGACACCACCAGCACCTTGAGATCGACGGAGCGCCCGGTCGGCGGGGTCTGCGCCGCAGCGGGCGGCGCGGCCGGCAGGCCCAGCAGGGCGAGCGCGGCGACGAGGGGAACGATGATTCTCACGAGAGCTCTCCAGCCGATTGCGAGCGAGGGATCGACGGCGCGGGCGGGCCGCCGAGGATGGACCGGGCCAGGTCGGGCAGCCGGTCGACGTAGGGGAATCCGACGAGCTCGCGCAGCCGGGCGGGGTCGCCCACGATCCGACCGCCGCGGGGCCAGCCCAGGTCGCGCACGGCGACGCGCACGCCCAACAGCCGGCCCATGGCCTCGGCCAGCTCACCGAAGGCGGTGGGTCGGCCCGAGCACACGTTGACGATCGGCGGCACGTCGGCGTCGCAGGTGGCCAGCGCCACGACGGCGGCGGCGATCGTCGACCGCCGGCTCAGGTCACGGGTGGTGAACGGGTCACCGATGCCCACTTCCCCGCCAGCGCCGGGGACCCGCACCGCTTCGCGCACCTGGGCGGCGATGCCGTAGAAGGGGTTCTCGGTGGGCAGGTCGGCGTCGACCACGTTGAAGACCCGGGCGACCAGCGCCTGGGCACCCTGCTCCCGCCAGCGCAGCACGGCGAGCGAGCCCGCCAGCTTGGTGGTTCCGTAGATGGAGCGGGGCAGGCAGCGCTGGTCCTCGTCGACCGGCGTGGGACCGGCCGCGTTGGGCCCGTACTCGGCGGCCGACCCGAGGTGGACCAGCCGCCAGCTCGACCGGGCCGCCAGCCAGCCGAGCCGGTTGGGCAGCTCGTAGTTGGCGACGGTGGCCGCCTTGGCGTCGTCGAGGCGGTAGTTGCCGGCGGCGTTGACGACGACGTCGGACCGGGCGAGGGCGGTGGCCAGCGACGACGTGTCGTCGGGGTCGACGGCCACGGCGCCGGGGCCGGCCGACCGGGACACCACGGTGACGGTCATCCGCTGCCGGCGGGCCTCGGCGACGATGGCCCGTCCGAGCCACCCCCGGCCGCCCACGACGGTCATGTGGGCCGTCATTCGGGGATCAGCGCCGAGCGGAGGAGGGGGAACTCCTCGTTGGCGCGGTCGTAGTCCTCGGGGCGGCCGATGTCGAGCCAGAACCCTTCGTACGGGAACGACTGCGGCGGCGTGCCGGACGCCAGCTGGTCGAGCAGGAGGTCGTCGAAACCCAGCGGCAGGCCCGGCTCGAAGCGGTCGAGCACCCGCCGGGCCAGGCCGTAGACGCCCATGCTGACCGTGTAGTCGAGCGTCGGCTTCTCCCGGAACCCGACGATGCTGTCGTCGCCGGCGGTCAGCTCCAGCACCCCGAAGTCGATCTGGATCGTCCGGCTGTAGGCGGCGACGGTGACGTCGGCCCGGGCCGCCAGGTGGCGGTCGAGCACCTCGCCGAAGGGGAGGTCGGTGAGGATGTCGCCGTTCATCACCAGGAAGTCGGCGGGCAGCTCGTCGCGGTGCTGCACCAGCGGCCCGACCGTGCCGAGCGGGCTGTCCTCCTCCCACCAGTCGACCTCGAGCCCCCAGCGGTGGCCGTCGCCCACGACCGCCCGGATGAGCTGGCCGAGGTGCCCGATGGCGATGCTCACCGAGCCGACACCCGCCCGGGCGAGCTGCCGGAGCACCACTTCGAGGATGGCGCACTCGTCGCCCAGCGGCACGAGCGGCTTCGGCAGGCAGGTGGTGTACGGCCGCAGCCGCACGCCCTTCCCGCCCGCGAGGATGACGGCATGCCGCTGTTGGGGACGCCGCCGCCCCAAACTGGTACCCATTGTCCGCTGTCCTCCGCCGTTCCGCCGACTTCGCCGTGCCCGCTCCGTGGGTGGAGAACCTCCCAGCGGAGGGTGGTCGAGTCAACGCGAAGAGCGTGATTTCGGGGGTTATTTGGATCGCGTCGGAACGGGGCAATCCTTAGGGCATGGCTGGGACCACGAGCGTCGAGCGACAGCGGCCCGAGCCGCCGGGTCCGCTCCGGCGACTCCGGGGGCTCGCACAGCGCCTGCCGCGGCCGTCGGGCCAGGGCGAGCGCTGGGAACGCTGGCGCCCCCGCCTGCGCAGCCTGGCCTTCACGCTGGGCGGCGCAGTGCTGGCGGTGGTGATCGCCGGCCGGGTGGGCGCCCACATCGGCCCGTTCGACGCCACCGTCGCGGCCCGGCCCGCGCTGAGCAGCGACACCACCGTCCGCCTGGCACCGCTGGGCACGATCGTGCTCGACACCCACGACTGGCCGATGGCGCTCGACCTGCGGGTCGACCAGATCGGCCTGCAGGAGGCGGAGCGGATCGCCGAGAACCCCGAGCGGATCGACCGGCTCGGCGACGACGTGGCCGACGACGTGAGCCGCGCGCTCACCCGCCTCGCCTGGCGCTGCGCCCTCGTCGCCCTGCTCGGCGGGGTGGCGGGCGCCCTCCTCGCCCGGGCCAACTGGCGCTCGGGGTTGCGCGGCGGCGCGGTCGGGCTGCTGCTGGTCGCCTCGCTGGGTGCCGGCACCGCGGCCACGTTCGACGCCAACGCGGTGGCCGAGCCCCGGTACACCGGGCTCCTGCGCCAGGCGCCCGCCGCCGTGGGCGACGTCGAGTCGATCATCGAGCGCTACGGCGAGTACCGGGCGCAGCTGAGCGACCTGGTCGGCAACGTGGTCACCCTGTACCTGGCGGCCGAGAACCTGCCCACGTTCGAGCCCGACGACGGCACCGTCCGGCTCCTCCACGTGAGCGACATCCACCTCAACATCCAGGCGTTCGACGTGATCGACCAGGTGACCGAGCAGTTCGACGTCGACGCCGTGGTCGACACCGGCGACATCACCGACTGGGGCACCCAGCCCGAGACGCGGATGTTCGAGGAGATCGGCGACCTCGACGTCCCCTACGTGTGGGTCCGGGGCAACCACGACTCCCCGCGCACGCAGAACGCCATGGCCGCCCTGCCCAACACGGTCGTGCTCGACGGCGACGCCGAGACGGTCGCCGGCCTGCGCATCTGGGGCATCGGCGACCCCCGCTACACGCCCAACAAGGACCAGGAGAGCCACGTCGGTGGCGATTCCGAGCAGGAGCAGGCCGAGGCGTTCGCCCCCGACGTGGCCGAGGCCTTCGCCGAGGACACCCCGCCGGCGGTCGACCTGGTGATGGTGCACGACAGCCGCGTCGCCGCCGACCTGGGCGGCGAGGTGCCGCTGGTGCTGGCGGGCCACACCCACAAGCAGGGGCGGTCGGTGATCGACCCGCCCTCGGCCTCCACCACCACCGTCCAGAACGCGAGCGAGGGCGAGGAGCAGATCGACGAGGACGAGCCGGAGGAGACCCTGCTGTTCACCGAGGGGTCGACGGGCGGCGCGGGGCTACGGGGCCTGCAGGACGAGGAACCCCACCCACTGACGGCGACGGTCCTCTACTTCGACGGGGACACCCGCCTCCTGGTGGCCTACGACCGCATCACGGTGAAGGGCTTCGGCGAGACGGGCGCCACCATCGAGCGCCACCTGGTCAACCCCGAGGACCAGGACCAAGCCGGCTGACGTTCTCCAGCCCCGACCAGCGGTCGTCGCTCGGGCGCAGTCCGAACCGGTCGCCGTGCTCCCCCGCCAGCGCCACCCACTCCCGGGCGTTGGCCTCGACGACCTCGGCCACCTGTTCCCGGGGGACCACGTGGACGCTAGCTACGACGGCGTGCCCGGCGGCCGGCCGTTTCGGCGCCGAGGCATGGTGACCACCCGGACCCGGTAGTTGACGCTGCGGTCCGACGACCACGGCGCCACCGGCGCCATGACCAGGCCGCACAGCGCCAGCAGCGGCAGGTCGTAGTTCACCCGCCAGCCGGCGAAGTCGCGCCACGCCTGGTCGCGGTCGGGCTTCACGGCGATGCCGAGGGCCACCAGCTCGTCGACCACCTCGTCGTACTCGTCGCGGGTGATCGAGATGGGGTCGGACGGATCGGGCGCGTCGTCGTAGGCGATGTCGAACGTCGACGCGATGCCGCGCAGCGCCAGGTAGCCGGACCGCAGGCACAGCTGGGCCCGCCACGACGGCGGCAGGTCGAGGGTCGACGCCCGCAGCGCCGCGCCGTCGAGCACCGCCCCGGCCGCGGTGATCCACGACCGCTGGGGCCGGGTGCTGCGGAAGAACGGCAGCGCCTGGAACGACGTGTGCGACTCCTCGATCTCGGCGAACCAGCGCTCCCAGTCGGCCCAGAAGTCGTCGAGCTGGCCCATCCAGCCGATGGTGTTGGCCCGGCGGAACAGCCCTACCGGGCTGGGCGGCGTGCCGGCCCACGTGTCGAGCTGCGACACCAGCACCTCACGGTGCGAGAACTGCCCGTAGATGCTGGGCAGGAAGCTGATCAGCAGGGCGATCAGGCCGAGCCCCAGGGTCGCCTCCACGAAGGTGGTGGCCAGGTAGGAGCCGTGGGTGTCGGTGGCGAACCCGAGCGTCAGGGCCGACGAACCGGACTGCATCACGGCATCGCGCCAGCCGAGCCCCAGGCCCCAGTAGATCGGCACGAACCCGAACACGAGGATGGCCATCCACACCCCGGGGAGCATGACCAGGGCGAAGGGGGCGTACCGGGCCATCAGCCGGTCGGCGTCGTGCCACTCGCCGAGCTTCCGCAGCCGCACGTCGAACGGCTTGCGCACGCCGACGAACACCCAGCGGGTGAGCTGCGCCGGCTCGGCCCGCGGCATCACCACGGTCTTCACGGCCGACGCCAGCATGGCGAGCACCACCCCTGTGCCCAGCAGGACGGCCAGCACTCTGACGACGACGAACACCGCCCGGAGGTTAAAGCGCCGAGGCGACCACTCCTGCGTACGCTTGGGCGCCGGACGAGCTGAGGTGGATGCTGTCGCCGCCGAAGTACCCGGGGTGGCCCGACGAGGCGCCGTACCAGTCGGCAACCTTCACGTTGGCCCAGCGGCCGGACGCGGCCCACAGCTCGCCGTTCACCGACGACTCCCAGGCCCGGGTGCCGTTGAGCTGCACGGTCACCAGCACCACCCGGGGCACGCCCGACAGCAGGCTCAGCACGGCGTCGATCTCGCCGGCGTTCGTGTAGCCGTTGGTGCCCAGGCCCACGATCACCGTCGACGGGTAGGGGGCGTGGGCGGCGACCGTGGAGGCCCCGGCCGACATCTGCCGCCCGACCTTGGCGTCGATCGAGGCGCACATGTCGAGCGTGCCGTAGTACTGCGACGAGCCGCTCAGCATGATCGAGTCGCCGACACACAGGGCGCCGGTGCCACCCACGTCGGGCGGCGCCGCGGCGGCAGGGGCCGGTGCTTCGGCGGGGGCCGGTTCCACAGTCGGTGGCGGCGGGGGCACGGGGGCGACCGACGTGGTGGGGGCCGCAGTGGTGGGCGGAGGCGGCGCCGTGGTGGTCGTGCTCGAAGATGACGACGATGTGGTGGTCGGTGCCTCCGTGGTCGTCGGCTCCTCACGCTTGGTGCTGGCGACGAGGTCGGGCTCCCCGCCCCAGGGACCACCCCGGACGACCAGCGCCGCGGCCAGCGTGACGGCCACGGCGAGGGTGCCCGCCAGCGCCAGCAACCTGGGGGTCGTCCAGTCGCGCGACGGCCCGCCCTCTGTCTGCTCGAAGTCCAACGAGGTCCTCCCACCCAGTTCCCAGCTTCAGCGGGTCCGCCAGGCAACTCACGTCTGCCAGTCCTCGGCGCTCCGCCGCCGAGAGGTCAAACCATGCGTCGAACCACCCGCTCTTGGCGCCTGCGGCGCCGGGCCGCTCGGGCCACGCCTCGCCTGGCGGCTCGGCTCTTGGTCCGGAGCAGTCTCGCAGTCACTCAGTGTGACGACAACGTGAAAGCCGTCATTTCTCCGTAACAGTCACAGGGCGGCGGCGATGACCCCGGCGTAGGCGAGCGCGCCTGCCTGGCTGGGGTGGATGTTGTCGCCCCGGAAGTACTCGCGGTGGCCGTCCGACGCCGCCTTCCAGTCGGCCAGGCGGACGTTGGGCCAGCGGGCGGCGGCCGCCGAGATCTCGCCGTTCACCGAACCCTCCCAGCGACGGGTGCCGTTGAGCTGCACGTTCACCAGGACCACCCGCTTCACGTCCTGCAGCTGCGACAGCACGGCGTCGATCTCGCCGGCGTCCGTGTAGCCGTTGGTGCCCAGGTGGAGCACCACCCGGTCGGGCAGCGAGCGGCCCTGCACCGTCGACGCCGCCGACGACCACGCCCGGCTCACCGTCGCGTCGACGGTGCCGCACATGGCGAGGGTGTCGTAGTACTGCGGCGAGGCGGCCAGCATCACCGAGTCACCGATGCACAACGCGGCGGTCGTGGTGGGCGCCTCGGTCGTGGTCGTGGTCGGCGCCGATGTCGTGGCGGGCGTCGCAGTCGTCGGGGTGGGCGACTTCCCGGGCGGCACCGAGCTCCGGGCGACGGTCTGGATCGCCCCGTCCGACGGGTCGGCGCCCACGCCCAGCACCAGCACGGCGCCGATCACGACGGCCAGCGTGATGGTGAGGAACAGCAGCGCGACCGCGAAGAACGTCCCCCGGAGGTGCTGGCGGGCCGCGTCTGGCGACTGCATCGCGTGATTTTGCACGCGCGTTGCGCGCGTGTGGCGGATGATGAAAGCCCCCGGGCAGCCACAGGGCTACCCGGGGGCTCGTTGCCGGGGGGGAACGATGGGAGGGCGGGCTTAACTTTCCACCAACCGCTCCACCCGACGACGTCGGGGCGGCACCAGGGACACGATCATGACCAGGAGCCCGGTGCCGGCGAGGAACCAGGCCCAGCGCTCTTCGAGCGCCAACTCCCGGACGATCTCGTCGTTCTCGATGGCGGCCAGGGCACCGGCCACGGCGAGGCCGAGGCCGCAGATGGCAGGGAGGGCCCGGCTGCGGGAGGCCGCGGCCAGCATGAGCAGCACACCTCCGCCCACCTCGAGGGCGCCGAGCAGCGGCGTGTGCGGCACGTCGGCCACCTCTTCCACCGGCCGGAACCAGGAACTGTCGATGCCGGTCCGGATCAGCACCAGCGCGCCGACGACGGCGAAACCGGCGCCGATCACGGCGACGATGGCGTCGGCAACGGACCACCGCTCGA
>DATHJB010000168.1 GCA_035316325.1 Acidimicrobiales bacterium | reverse complement strand
GGCGAGGAGCTCCTCGGACCGGAAGGGCTGCCGTTCCTGGCACCGTGGGCGAACCGGCTGGGCGACCGGCGGTACGCGGTCGACGGCGTCGTCGTCGACCTGGAGCGGCTCGACCTGCCCACCGACCCGAACGGGCTGCCGATCCACGGCACGCTGATGCACCGGCCGGAGTGGGAGGTCGTCCGGCACGAGCCGGCGCGGCTGACCGCGACCTTCGACTTCGCCGCCCACGACGACCTGCTCGCGTCGTTCCCGTTCCCCCACCGGCTGACGATCGACGTGACCGTCGACGGCGCGACGCTCGGGCTGGCGACGACCCTGGAGGCGACCGGCGACCGGCGGGTTCCGGTGTCGTTCGGCTACCACCCCTACCTCCGCCTGCACCGCACCGCGCGCCTGCGGCTGCCGGCCCGTCGCCACCTGCAGCTCGACGCCCGGTACCTGCCGACCGGCGACGTCGACGACGAGCCGGCCGAGGACGAGCCGCTGGGCGACAGCACCTTCGACGACCACTACGAGGTGGGCGACCACGGGGCCGCGCTGGGCTTCACCGGCGAGGGCCGGAGCGTCACGCTCACCCTCGACGAGGGCTACCCGTACGCCCAGGTCTTCGCCCCCGAGGGCAGCGACTTCGTGTGCCTGGAGCCGATGACCGCACCCGTGAACGCCCTGGTCGACGGCACCTGCTTCCTCGTCCCCCCGGGCGACGCGCTCACCGCCCGGTTCTCGTTGCACGTGGGGCGCCTCCCCGGGCTGTAGAACCACGGGGTGCCTGCTCCCATCGAGGACTACGCGCTGCTCGGCGACACGGAGACGGCCGCCCTGGTGTCGAAGGAGGGGTCGGTCGACTGGCTGGCCCTCCCCCGCTTCGACTCGGGTGCCTGCTTCGCCGCGCTGCTCGGCACCGAGGAGAACGGCCGCTGGTCGATCCGCCCGGCGGGCGAGATCCGCAAGACCACGCGCCGCTACCGCGCCGGCCTGGTGCTCGAGACCGTGTGGGAGACCGACGACGGCACCGTCGCCGTGATCGACGGCATGCCGCTGCGCGACGAGCGGCCCAACCTGATCCGCATCGTCGAGGGCCGGAGCGGGACCGTGCCGATGCACCTCGACCTGACCGTCCGCTTCGACTACGGCTCGATCGTCCCCTGGGTGCGCAACATCGAGGGCCGCTGGCACGCCGTCGCCGGGCCCGACGCCCTCGTGCTGACCACGCCCGTGGCGCTGCGGGGCGAGAACAAGCACACGGTCGCCGACTTCTCGGTGGGCCCCGGCGACCGGTTGCCGTTCGAGCTGCAGTGGCACCCGTCGCACCACCCCATGCCCGAGGCCGTCGACCCGTTCAAGGCCATGGCGCGCACCGAGCACCAGTGGAACGAGTGGATCGACCGCTGCACCTACAAGGGGCCGTGGGAGGACGCACTGCGCAGCTCGCTGGTGGTGCTCAAGGGCCTGACGTATCACCCGACCGGTGGCATCGTGGCTGCCGCCACCACGTCGCTCCCCGAGTCGATCGGCGGCGGGCGCAACTGGGACTACCGCAACTGCTGGCTCCGCGACGCCACGTTCACCCTGCTCACGCTGCTGGAGTGCGGCTACACCGAGGAGGCCCAGCGGTGGCGTGACTGGCTGCTGCGGGCCGTGGCCGGCGACCCGGCGTCGCTGCAGATCATGTACGGGCCGGCGGGCGAGCGTCGCCTCGACGAGCAGGAGCTGCCGTGGCTGCCCGGCTACGAGGGGTCGCGGCCCGTGCGGATCGGCAACGGCGCCTCGTCGCAGCTGCAGCTCGACGTGTGGGGCGAGGTGCTCGACGCCCTGTACTCGGGGCGCCGGGCCGGGCTGGCGGCGTCGCACGACGCCTGGCAGCTGGAGCGGGCGCTGCTCGACCACCTCGAGGGCGCCTGGAAGGACCCGGACGAGGGCATCTGGGAGGTGCGGGGCCCACGCCGGCAGTTCACGCACTCCAAGGTGATGGCCTGGGTGGCCTTCGACCGGGCGGTGCGGTCGGTGGAGTCGTTCGGGCTCGACGGCCCGGCCGACCGCTGGCGGGCGCTGCGCGACGAGGTCCACGCCGACGTGTGCGCCAACGGCGTCGACGAGCGGGGCGCGTTCGTGCAGTCGTACGGGTCGACCGACCTCGACGCCAGCCTGCTGCTGGTCCCGCTGACCGGCTTCCTGCCGCCCCGCGATCCCCGGGTGCGGGCCACCGTCGACGCCATCGCCACCGAGCTGACCGACGAGTCGGGCTTCGTGTGGCGCTACGAGCCCAAGGTGGAGGTCGACGGGCTGGGCGGGAAGGAGGGCGCCTTCCTGCTGTGCACGTTCTGGCTGGTCGACTGCCTGGCGATGACCGGGCGGGTCGAGCAGGCGACGGCGCTGTTCGAGCGGCTGCTGGCGCTGCGCAACGACGTGGGGCTGCTGTCGGAGCAGTACGACCCGGTGGCGGGGCGGATGCTCGGCAACTTCCCGCAGGCGTTCAGCCACGTGGCCCTGGTCGACAGCGCCACCCACCTGCGCGACTCCCGGGGTGGGGCGCTGCGCCGTCGCACCGAGTAGGGGCGGCCCGAGGCTGACAGAATGTGACGGCCTGTCAGGTTCTGGAGGACGCCGTGGCCGACCACCCCACCCGCGACGACATCGACCTCGTGTCCGGCGAGTTCTGGGGCCGCGACCCGCACGAGGCGCTGACCTGGATGCGGGCCAACGCCCCCGTCTACTTCGACGGCCGGGCCTGGGGCATCACCCGCTACGCCGACCTCAAGGCGATCTCCACCGACACCGCCACCTTCTCCAACGCCCAGGGCATCCGGCCCGACGCGATGGCGATCCCGATGATGATCGACATGGACGACCCCGAGCACGTGCGGCGCCGCAAGCTCGTCAATCGGGGGTTCACCCCCCGCCGCGTGCGCGAGCGGGAGGACGAGGTGCGGCGGGTGTGCGACGGGATCATCGACCGGGTGGCCGACAAGGGCGAGTGCGACTTCGTGTGGGACATCGCCGCTCCTCTGCCGCTGATCATGATCGGCAACGACCTCGGCGTCGCCCCCGAGGACCGTGAGCAGCTGCTGGCCTGGAGCGACGCGATGCTCAGCGGCCTGACCGGCGACCCGGCGACCATGGGCGCCGCAGCCGACGCGTTCGTCGGCTACAGCGACTACGCCACCCGCGTCATCGCCGACCGCAAGGCCGAGCCGCAGGACGACCTGATGAGCGTGCTGTGCCACGCCGAGGTCGACGGCGACCGGCTCGACCACGACTCGCTGGTGCACGAGTCGCTCCTGATCCTCATCGGCGGCGACGAGACCACCCGGCACGTGATCTCCGGCGGAGCGTGGCAGCTCCTGTCCGACCGCTCGCAGTGGGAGGCGCTGCGGGCCGACCCGGCCAGGCTGGCCACGGGCGTGGAGGAGATGCTGCGCTGGGTCAGCCCGATCAAGAACATGAACCGCACCGCCACCCGTGACGTGGTGCTCGGCGACCAGGAGATCCACGAGGGCGACAACGTGCTGCTGCTCTACCCGTCGGCGAACCGGGACGAGGACGTGTTCGACGAGCCCTTCCGGTTCGACGTGGAGCGCGCGCCCAACGACCACGTCGCCTTCGGGTTCGGCACCCACTTCTGCCTCGGCAACAGCCTCGCCCGGCTGGAGCTGAAGGTGATGTTCGAGCAGCTGCTCCGCCGGCTACCGGACCTGGAGCTCGTCGACGCCGCCGAGCCCGGCTACCGCGCCGCCAACTTCATCTCCGGCTACGAGTCGATGCCGGTGCGGTTCTCGCCGGTCGCCAGCCCGGTCGCGCCGACCTGAGCCCGGATCACCAGCTGCCGCCGCCACCGCCACCGGCGCCGCCCCCGACCGAGCCACCACCACCAACGCCGCCCGACGACGAGGGGGCCGTCGCCGTCGCCATCGTGGAGGCCATCAGCAGCGGAGCCAGGTAGACGTAGGACAGGCCCGCGCTGCTGGGGATCGCGGTGGAGGTCTGCACCGCACGCGACCAGCGGTCGACCTCGCCGGTGGCCACCGCCCAGGCGGTGTACTCGCGGAGCACGCCCCGCTTCGCCGCCTCCTCGGCGTGGAAGGCCTCGGACTCGGCCAGGAACCGCCGGAACGACTCGACCCGCAGCCACGCCGCCGAGCCCGCGGGCGTGCGCACCCGCAGCTCCCATCCGGTGACCGCGGTCGCCAGGCCGGCACCCGCGATCACGCCGCCCAGCGCCACCGGCACGAGGAAGCCGCTGCCGTTCATGTTGGCCAGCGCCGCGCCCACACCGGCGACCACCACGCCGACGACCACACCGACGATGCCGAGGAGGAGCGCCGTGACGCGCCGCCGGTCGGCGGCGGCGTCCCAGAGGCCGCACTGGTCGCGCCACCGCTCCAGCTCCGTCCCCAGCTGGCTCCAGGCCGCGGCGAACTGGGGGTCGTAGCTGCCCAGGTCGATCTCGTCCCGCCCGTCGAAGGCGACGTCGAGGACCGCCGAGTGCTCGGTCGAGCCGTCCTTGCGCACGAGGCGGACCGCCCGGCCGTCCTCCTCCACCAGCTCGACGGCGCCGTCGATGGCGGCGTCGATGAGCCACGCCACCTTGTGCTCGGGCGCGACCGTCTCGGTGAGGACGATGCCGCCGTGCGACGGGCTCAGGTCCTCGGGCGGGGCGAACTCGGTGGTCGCCATCTGCGCCAGCTCGTCGGCGTCGACGCGCACCTCGCCGACCGGGTTGGCCGACGACCAGGCCGCGTCGGCCGCACCGCCGACCGCGACGCGCTCGCGCCCGGCGCGGCGCACCAACCACCTCGCGGGGACCGCGGCCACCAGCGCCGCGGCGGCAGCTGCGGCCGCGGGCGGCAGCAGGCCGGTGCCCGGCTCGGCGGGCATCTCGGTGGGCGGCGACGGGGCGACCACCGGGCCGACGACCGGGTTGCCGGTGCGGGCTTCCAACGACACGCCCTCGCCCTTGCTCAGGTCCTCGACCGTCACCGCGACGTGCCCCGGCGCGATGACCTGCAGATCGTCGTCGCAGGACGTCTCGGAGCCGGCGTCGCCGACGAAGCAGCGCACGTCGAGCAACTCGGTGTCGGACACGAGGTGGACCTCGGCCTCGTCGATGGGGACCTCCCACTCGGTGCCCACCGCGTTCCAGTTGATCTCGTCGCCCTGCAGCATCGCCGGCAGGGGGAAGCCGATGCGGTAGCGGTGCCGCCCGGTCACCGTGCGGGCGGCGTCGCCGACCCGCAGCTGGGTGCCCCCCGGCTCGCGGGTCACTGCCAGGTCGTCGGGCGCGGTGTCGGACTCCACCGTGATCGGTGCGTTCGGGTCGAGGTCGGGCACGATGCGGCGGAGGCCGTGCTTGTCGACCGCGAGGGCCCCGAAGTCGTAGTCGACGACCTCGGTGACCTGCGCCGGCCCGTCGGTGCCGACGTCGGCCAGCACCCACAGCGACGCGATCCGCTCCTGGTCGCCGAGCGCCGCACCCGCCAGGCCCGCGGCGCCCACCAGCAGGCCGCCACCGGCGAGGACGGCCGCGTCGAGGCGCCGACGGCTCTTGGGCTGCATCGGACGAACCTACCGGCTCGCCGGAGGCAGGTCGGACGGGAGGCCGGGCACGGCGGGGACCGGGCCGGTGCGGGCCAGCGAGCGGTAGCGGCGCGCCGCGAACCACCAGCGACCGTCGACCCGCTGGTAGTCGTCCTGGTAGAGGCCGTAGGCCTGGTGCCAGTCGTCCGTCGCGGCCTCGTGGCGGATCTCGGTCATGAAGATGCGACCGGTGGCCGCGTCGCGATCGTCGCCCTCCACGTCGACCACGGCGTTGAGGATCACGAAGGCGAAGTGGTCGTAGCGCTCGATGGCGGCCCCGATGAAGCCGCCCAGCTCGTCGGGGCCGGTGAAGGTGCGGGCCGGCGCCGTCACCGTGTCGACCAGGACCGTGGTGGTGGCCAGGAACAGGTCGTGGAGCTCGGGCCAGGCGCGGCGGGTCACGATGTCGGCGTAGGCGTGCTGCAGGCGCCACAGCGCCACGACGTCGGCGGTCGGGTCAGGCATCGGGTCCTTGGGGGTTCATCCCAGCACCGGCGTGCCGTCGACCACCGCGTAGACCACGAGGTTGTCGAGGTAGTGGCCGATCGAGCGGTCGAAGGCCCCGTCGCAGGTGACGAGGCGCAGCTCGGCGCCGGGCACCGGACCGTACACGCCGGCGGTCGGGAACTGCTCCTTCGGGTAGCTCTCCACGCCGGTCACCCGGAAGCGCACCTGGCTGCCGTCGGCCCGGTCGACCAGCACCTCGTCGCCGGGGGCCAGCTCGGCGAGCCGGGCGAACACCGCCGGCCCGTCCGGCGAGTCGACGTGGCCGGCGATCACCGCCGGCCCCGGCTGACCGGGCTGGGTCCCGGCGGCGAACCAGCCCGCCACGCGGTAGTCGACCGGGGCGCGCAGCTTGCCGTCGTCGCCCATCGCCAGATCCTCCAGGTCGGAAGCGACGCCGATCCCCGGGATGACCACCCGCGCCGGCGGCGACGGGGCCGGCACCACCAGCTCCGGCGCCCCGGCACCGGTCGGGCGGGCCGGCCGCTCGACCTCGGGGAGGGCGATGGCCCCGTCACCGGCTACGGCTTCGACGCTCGGACGGCGGTCGGAGGACTGCCCGACCACGGCCACGCCGGCTACTGCCCCCGCCACCAGCAGCCCCGCCACGGCGAGGAGCAGCGCCACGGGCGGCCCGCCGCGCCGGCGGGGCCGACGACCTCGTCCCCCGGCTGCGTGCCGGGGGACGTAGCGGTCGACCGGGACCGTCGCCGGACGCCCCGCCGACGACGGTCCACGGCCGCTCGCGCGATGGCGAGGAGCGTGGTCGCGTGCGCGGCTCACGCGCTCCGGCGGCTCACCAGGATCGCTCCGGCCAGGGCCACGGCCAGCGCCGCGCCGATCCCGGCCACCAGCGGCATCGACGACCCGCTGCCCTGCGTGTCGGCGTCGCCGACGACCAGCTCGGCGAGACCGCCGCCGCCGGTGTCGACCCCGCCCAGCGGCGTGGCCTGGCGCGCTCCCAGCGGCCCGTCCGACGACACGTCGGTGCCGGTGGCGTCGACCACCCGGGTGAGCTCGATCTCGCCCGCCGCGTTCTCCAGCACCGCCAGCGTGTTCACGGTGCCGGCGTCGAGGGTGAGGCGGCGCTCCAGCTCGGTGCCGCTGCTGGTGGACACCTGGACCGTGTACGCCCCGGCGTCGATGGCCGCGTAGCCCGTGGCGGTGGCGAACGCCCGGTCCTCGGCCAGCGCGGGCCCGTCGACCGTGGTGACGTCGACCTCACCCGCCGTGCTCGACGCCTGGATGAGGCGCACCTTCGCCTTGCCGGCCGGCGGCGGGGCGATGTCGTCGGTGAGCAGGGCCTTCTGGAGCTCGGCGTTGGGGCCCATGGCTGCGAACGTGTAGGCCGCGCTCTCGGCCAGGTCGGCCGAGGCGGTGACGGCCGGCGCGCTCTCGGCCGGGGCGCCCATGGGTCGGAGCAGGAACGTGTAGCTGCCGGCCGGCAGCGCGGCGTAGTCGGAGACCTCGCCGTAGCCGAGACCCTCGAGCACCCGGGTCTCCTCACCGTCGAAGCCGGCGACGTAGACGTCCATCTCCGGTGTGTCGGGCGAGAAGTGGGCCAGGCGGATGTGGGCGTTCGCCTCCTGCGCCCCGGCCGGTGTCACGACCGTCAGGACCGCGGCCAGCGCCGCGAGCACGGCGAACGGCGCCGCGCGGCGCCACCGTGCTCCTGGATCGGAATGGTCCTTCACGCTGTTGCGCATGTCTCCGTTGCTCCTGTCGTTCTGTCAGCCGAGCGGTGCCGGCTCGTAAGTGACCGTGACCTGGACGTCGTCGATGACCTCGACGTCGGCCGGCTGGTAGGGCGGCTGCTGGACGCGGAGGATGTCGGCGGCGAGGAGGGCGTCGCCGGGGGTGGCGAAGCGCAGCTCGGCGACCCGCCGCGGTGCGCCGGCCTCGACCTCGGCGGGGTCGGCCGGGAAGGCGGTGACCTGGTAGGGGCGGGCGGTGCCCAGCGCGACGAGCGTGGTCATGAGGCGCAGGTCGACCCGGCCCCCGACCAGCACGCGGCGGACCTCGGTCGTCATCTGCACCGACGGGTTGTCGGCGAGCTCGGCGCCCTGGCCGGCGGCGGCGGTCCCGTCGTGCACGGCCCCGGGCGGGGCGCCGATGCGCACCAGCTCCACCCGGTCGTCGTGCGAGCCGAAGGTGGCCAGCGGCACGGCACCTTGCAGGACGTCCGGCGGCGCGGCGGCCCGCAGCGCCGGGGTCACCAGCACCACCTGGTGGTCGGCCCAGGCTCCCTCCCCCGGTCGGGGGCGGCCGACGTCGTCGGGGAGGGCGATCGCCTCGTGGCCCGTCAGCCGCTCGACGGGGATGCCGGCCTCCACCAGGTCGACCCACACGGCGTCGTCGACCACGAGGCGCACGGGCGACTCGGCCAGGTTGGCGTGCACCCACGCCTCGGCCTGCACCACGGGCTCGACGTCGGCGCGGGCCTCGTCGGGGACGAGCAGGCGGTGCTCGACGCCCCACCAGGCGACGACCGTGGTCGCCGCCACCGCCGCCACGACCAGGAGCGGGGTGTGGGGCCGGTCGGTGGCGCCGCGACGGTGCCAGGCGGTCTGCGCCAGCCCCCCGACGGCCAGCGCCGCCGCCGGCAGGAGCATCACCACGAGGCCCGCGGCCGCCTCGTCGCCGCCCAGGTGGCGGAGCCGGTAGCCGATGCCGTCGAGCAGGCCCGGGTGGTCCTGGGTGGCGGCCAGCTCGCCCGACGCCGCCACCGGCACCAGGTAGGCGGCGCACACCAGCACGAACAGCGTGCCGCTCACCACCAGCGCGTAGCGCCGGGTCGAGGGGACGCTGGAGCGGCGCAGGTGCCACACCAGCAGCGGCAGGAACAGCAGGGCCGTCTCCCGGGTGAGCACCGCGGCGGCCAGGCAGGCGCCGCTGCCGGCGTAGGCGACGAGCGGCCGCCGGGGGTTGCTGGCCAGGGCGAACGCCGCCAGCAGCCAGGGGACGGCCAGGTTGTCGAGGGTGACCTGGCGGTGCAGCTCGACCGCCAGCGGCACGAGGCCGAACACCACCAGGGCGACGGCGGTGGCCCAGCGGCGCAGGCCGAGGCGCCGGCCCAGGATCCACAGCAGCGCCGCGGACGCCACGTAGGCCACCAGCATCAGCTCCCGACCCGCCCCGATCGCCGTGGGGGCGCGCTCGAAGGCCGAGGTCAGCGACGTCCACAGGCCGAGCAGCAGCCAGCCGAGCGGCGGGTGGTCGTACCAGTCGGTGACGTGGGTGCGGAGCCCGCCGTCGAGCAGCCAGGCCCGGCCGACCAGCACGCCTTCGCCGGTCGTGCGGCCGGGGGCGTCGGCCAGGTGCACCGCGTGGACCGCGGCCCCCGCGGCGACGACGGTGGCGGCGATGGCGAAGTCCTGGATGCGCCGCACGGGCAGCGACTCCACCCGGTAGCGCCAGCCCGGCCCGTCCCGGGCGAACGCCGGCGTGGTCGCGGCGCTCACAAGTCCCCACCCCTCATCGCCGGGGGTCGCCCACGGCGCGGAGTTGGGGGCGGTGGTCGGAGAGGTCGACGACGTCCGCGGTCAGGCCGTCGAGGCGGGAGTGCCGGTCCTGGGAGGGCGCGATGGGCACGGACGGCTGTCGGGCGTCCGTGCCCCGCGTGAGGAAGCCCGGCAGCGCGGCCAGAGCGGCCAGGCTGACGAGCAGGTCGTAGGGCAGGAAGGAGACCACGAGCCGCAGCCGGTCGCGGGCCCGCACGCGGTGTCCCTCGAGTCGGCCCAGCTCGGCGAGGCCCGCCAGCTCGGCGCCGACGACCACCGGCACCGGCAGCGCCGGGAGCACCGCCAGCACCACGGCCGCGGTGGAGGCGCCGGCGACGACAACGCCGACGAGCGCCGACACCACGGCCAGGGTGGTCGTCGCCTCCACCAGCGGGCGGGCCAGCATCGCCCGGGCCTGCAGGCGCTGCCGCCGGGTCGGCAGCCGGCGCCACACGCCCTTGCGGAGCACCTGGAGGTAGCCCCGGATGCGCTGGTGGTGCAGGCGGAGCAGGGCGCGCAGCGTGGCGGGCGCCGCGGTGCGGGTCGCCAGCTCGGGGTCGTAGGCCGCGGTCACCGGGATGCCCAGCACCGACAGCCGGACGCCCAGCTCGCGGGCCTCGTCGACGCCGCGCTCGTCCCAGCCGCCCACGTCGCGGAGCACCTGGCCCCGCACGAACGACGTGGTCGGCTCCAGCGGGGTGAAGTGCTGGTGGGCGTGGAACTGCAGCCGGCTGCGCGACCAGAAGTACTGGTCGACCACGCTGCGGGCCGCGAACCAGCGTCGGGCGTGCAGGACGTGGCGGACACCGCCCTGCACGGCCCCGACCGCCGGGTCGGCGAGACAGGCGTCGACGTGGCGCAGCAGGCGGGGGTGCACCTGGTCGCCGGGCTGGAACACCCCGACCACCTCGCCACGGCACTCGTCGAGCGCGGCGTTGAGGCTGGCGGCCCGACCGCGGCGCAGGTTGCGGTCGACGAACACCCGGACCCGACCGGGGTAGCAGGCCTCCGCCTCGGCCGCCACGGAGCGGTTGGCGATGTCGTCGTAGGCCACCACCGCGACCACCTCGTAGGACGGGTGGTCGAGCCGGGCCAACCCGTCGAGGGTGGCGTCGAGGTCGCCGGGGTGGCGGCGGGACGTGGGGACGAGCAGCGAGAAGCTGGTGGACGTGTGACCGTTCACCGGCCCGAAGCCCGACGCCGCCAGCGAGGCCGGCGAGCGCCACACGTAGAGCATCCGGGTGAGGCGGGTGATGCCGATGCCCGTCGCGGCCAGCGAGGCGAGGGCGGCCAAGGCCCAGCCGACGGCTTCCAGGGCGCCGACGTCACCGAGGTCGAGCAGGCCCGAGGATTCTTGGGGATCGTCCGAGATTGGCGCCGGTACCGGCTGATCCGGCGCCTGGTCGGTGGGTACGATCGAAACGCCGCCCTCGGGTGGCAGCAACGTCCCTTCCGAGGGCTCGTCCCCATCGGTGGCACCCGCGGTGCCTCCCCAGACGAGCGCGAGGGCAGCACCCAAGGCGAGCGCGCCCGCCACGCGCCCACTCACGGTGGCAATACGATGCCCCATGCTCCCCGCGCCTTCCTCCGCCTAACCCAACTTCGACATGCTGGTCAGCCGTGACGCGAGCGTCAAGGATCGCCCATAGCCGTCACGAGAACGCAACGCGGAGCGCCTCCACGGCCACTCAACGGTGGGATCGTCGTACGCCCCGGGGCGATCGTGTTGCGGCGGGCGGGTTCACCCGACGTTCAGAATCTGGCCACGCTCCCCTGATCCAGAGGTGACAGGTGCGCAACATCGCGCGCCTACCGTGATGCCAGTGAAGTTCTCACGCCCCGGGTCGGCTCCCCCCGCCGGCCCCGGGGCGTGGATCCTCACCCTCCCCAAGAGGGCAACCTCGGTCGGGTGGCACTCGACGAGCGCTCCAGCGGCACGGCTGGGGCGCTCGTCCTGTCTTGCAGCCGGTTGAGGCGAGGGTGAGGGCGATCGGCGGGCCGAGCTGGCGCTGTCCGCCGATCGCGCCTCCTCGCTGACGAGCTACCGGGCGGCGCCTTCGAGGGTGCCGGTGGTGGGGCCGGCCGGGTCGGACACGAGGCAGGTGATCTGCCGGTCGTCGAGCCGGTCCCACGAGTCCTGCGTGGGATACAGGTAGTACAGGTTGAGGGCCGTGCCGTCGAAAGGCATGCCGACGAAGCCCTCGAACTGCTCGGAGCAGCCCGTCTGGGCTTCCTGCTGGGCGGCAGGCACGCCCGGGTAGGTGTCGCCGGCGGCGCTCATGTCGAACTCGGCGAACACCTCGGCGTCGTGCGGCTCGGTGCAGGGGACGGCATCGACGGTCTCGAGCTCCGACTCCTCCGTGGGGTTGTTGATGCAGTCACCCGTTCCCAGGTCGAAGACGTCCTCGGAGCCGGCATCGGTGATGGTGCCCTCGTCGTCGCGCTCGGCGTCGTCGCCGCCCAGCGCCACGGCGCCCACCACCAGCGCGCCCCACACCACCGAGGCGACGATGCCACCGATCGCCAGGCCCCGGCCCTTCTGCCCCGACCGGCCGATGCGGTTGAGGGCGATGATCCCGAAGATGATCCCCAGTGGGATGCACGACAGGATGCCGAGCACCAACGCGGCGATCGCGAAGCCGTCGGTGCCCTGGCCGCCGCCCGGCGGCGACCACCCCGGCCCACCGGCCGGCGCAGGCGGGAACCCACCCGGCGGCGAGGGGTACCCGGGCGGCGGCGGCTGCTGCGGCGGGTAGCCGGGCTGCTGCGGGAAGCCACCCGACCCTGGCGGCGGCGGTGCCGACGGCGGCGGCTGCCCACCTCCCGGTTGCCACGGATCACTCATCACGACCTCCCAGCTCGTCCCACCGCAAGAGGGGGCACGTTATACGAGATGATCGACGAACTTTTCCAGCTGGCGCAGGTTGCGGCACTCGAACACACCGTCGCAGAACGTGGAGTACTCGCCGATGATCGAGTCGCCGGTGTTCCAGTAGCTCTTCGGCTCCGGGTTCAGCCAGTAGAGGTGGCGGGCCCGGTGCTCCATCTCCTTGAGCACCCACGACTGGGAGGCGTGGTAGTTGTTGCGGGCGTCGCCCAGGAGCAGCACGGTGGACTTCGGCCCGATCTCCCGGCCCCAGCGCTTCCAGAACTCCTCGAAGGCGTGGCCGTAGTCGGAGTGGCCGTCGACCCAGATCACGTCGGCCTCGGTGTTCACCCGGTGCACCGCCTCGGCGATGTCCTCGGTGCCCTCGAACAGGCGGGTGACCTCGTCGATGCCGTCGATGAACACGAAGGCCCGCACCTTCGAGAACTGGTTGCTGATGGCGTAGACGAGGTGGAGGGTGAAGCGGGCGAAGGCAGCCACCGAGCCCGAGATGTCGGCCACCACCACGATCTCCGGCTTCGACGGGCGCGGGTAGCGGAACTTGGGGTCGGCCGGCACGCCGCCGTAGCTGAGCGAGTGCCGCATGGTCGACCGGAAGTCGAGCGGGCCCTTGCGGCCGTGGCGGCGCTTGCGGGCCAGGCGCACCGCGAGCTTGCGGGTCAGCGGGTAGATCGCCTTGCGCAGCGACGCCATCTCCTCGCGGCTGGCGTGCATGAAGTCGACGTCCTCGGGCAGCGGCTTGCGCAGCGTGCGGGCCATGGCGTCGACGCCGCGGTCGGCCACGAGGCGGCGACGGATCTCGGCCTCGATCTGCTTGCGGAGCTTGTCGATGCGCGACTCGTACTCGTCGCGCTCGAGGCGCTCCTCCAGCGGGGAGAGCTGGTCGTCGGCGCCCTCGCGGGCCTCCTGCATGAGCTTGTCGAGCAGGCCGTCGAGGTCGAGGTTCCGCAGCGTGCGGTACAGGTAGTAGGTGCCGCCGACCGGGCGACCCGGCTCCATGCCGGCGTAGCGCCGCACGGCCTGGCGGGCCAGGGCCTGGAGCATCGCCTCGTTGCCCTGCTGGAGCGCCCGGTAGAGCATCTCCGCCAGCTCCTCGGGCGTCATCATGTCGCCCGAGCCGTTGCCGCCCGGCTGGTCGCCCCGCTGCTGGTCGGCCAGCTCGCCGAGCAGCTCGTCGAGGTCGGGCATGCCCCCGGCCTGCTCGTCGTTCAGGGCGAAGTCCTTGCCCCGCAGCGAGAAGTACACCTCGAAGACCGTCTCGAACACCCGCCAGTGCGAGGCGTTCTTCACCAGGGTCGCGGCGAGCGCGTACTTGAAGGCCTCGCGGTCCTCGATGGGGATGTGCTTCACCGCCTCCATCGCGTCGAGGTTCTCGGTGAGGCTCACCGGCAGGCCGGCGGTGCGCAGCTCGGAGATGAAGCCCGACAGCAGCTCGGTGAGCGCGACCCCCGCCCCCATCGCCTCGCGTGTGAGGGCGGCGCCGTTGCCGGCGATGCCGCTTCCGGCCATCAAGAGGTCCGTTGCCAGGGCTTGCCGGGAGCTCCCGACGCCGCGCCCTCGCCGCCGAGCGAGTCGTCCTGAGCCAGCTCCTTGACCGCCTTGGCGATGTCGGTCTGGTACTTGAGCAGGATGTTGGCGGTGCTGGTGGCGACCTCGGCGTCGACCTTCTCGACCCCGAGCAGCAGCAGCGTCCGGGCCCAGTCGATGGTCTCCGACACCGACGGCGGCTTCTTCAGCTCCAGCTGGCGGATCGAGCGGACGATGCGGGCGACCTGCTCGGCCAGGCCCTCGGTGATGTCGGGCACCTTGGCGAGGACGATCTGACGCTCGCGCTCCAGGTCGGGGTAGTCGACGTGGAGGAAGAGGCAGCGGCGCTTGAGGGCCTCGGACAGCTCACGGGTGTTGTTCGAGGTGAGGAACACCAGCGGGATCTGGGTGGCGACGACCGTGCCCAGCTCCGGGATCGACACCTGGTAGTCGGAGAGGATCTCCAGGAGCAGCGCCTCGGTCTCGACCTCGACCCGGTCGACCTCGTCGATCAGCAGCACCACCGGCTCCTCGGCGCGGATGGCCTCCAGCAGCGGCCGGGTGAGCAGGAACTCCTCGGAGAAGATGTCGTCCTCGATCTCGGCCCAGGAGGCGCCGTCGTTGCGCTCGGCCTGGATGCGGAGGAGCTGCTTCTTGTAGTTCCACTCGTAGAGCGCCTTCGACTCGTCGAGGCCCTCGTAGCACTGCAGGCGGATGAGGCGGGACCCGGTCATGTCGGCCACCGACTTGGCCAGCTGGGTCTTGCCGGTGCCGGCCGGGCCCTCGACCAGGACCGGCTTGCCGAGGCGATCGGCGAGGTAGACCACGCCGGCGATGCCCTCGTCCGCCAGGTAGTCGACCTTGCGCAGCGACTCGCGCACGGCGGGGACGGACTCGAAACGGTACGCCTGCGACTCCATCGGGCCAGGTTACCGGCCGACTTGACCGCAGGGTCAATCTTTGGAACGTCTACCCACGAGTGTTCTCACGGGCGTAACGGTCGGGTGGGACGCCGATGGCGCGGGTGAAGCTGCGCACCAGATGGGCCTGGTCGCTGTAGCCGAGGTCGGCCGCGAGCTGCGCCCAGTCGATGTCGCCGCCCGCCGCCGCCGTCTCGGCCGCCTCGTGCAGCCGGTAGCGCTGGATCACCCACTTGGGGCTCACGCCCACGTGGTCGGCGAAGCGGCGCTGCAGCCGGCGGACGCCGGTGTCGCACTCGGCCGCGAGGTGGTCGACCCGCAACAACGTGCGGTCGGCGGCGATGCGCTCGACGATCGAGGTGGTCGCCTCGGAGGGCTGCAGCTCGTCGGGCAGCCGGGCGTCCAGGTAGGCGTCGACCAGGGCGATCCGCGCCGACCACTCGTCGGTGGCCGCCACCTGGCGCTGCACGGCGTCGACCGGGGCGCCGAGCACGTCGCCCGCCGGCTGCGTGCGGTCGGTGAGCCCGGTGAGCGGGCCGTCGAGCAGCGGGCGGAACCCGGCGGGGCGGAACATCACGCCGAGCGCCCAGCTGCGCCCCTCCAGGCGGCGGGTGACCCGGGTGTGGCACGGCCCGGTGACGTTGACCACCTCGGGCCCGAACACCAGGTTCGCCACCGGGTGGCTGAGGATCTGCTGGTCGTGGACGTCGGCGCCCAGGTCCCAGCTCAGCGCGGCGTACCAGGTGACGAAGCGGGCCACCCGGGGCGACGGGTCGAAGCGCTGGTGGTCGAAGCGGGTGCGGGCCCGCATGGGGTCGATGATCCCGCGGGTGCTCTCGGAGACCGGTGGGGCCACGGACCGCAGGCTATGTCGTGTTCCTTCAAGACTGTGCGTGGCAGGAACGGGCAACCTTCTCGTATGAGTGAGATCGCCGACCGCTACCGCCGCCTCTCGTCCGAGTTCGCCGCCAAGGTCGACGCCGTGCCCGCCGACCGCTGGGACGGCCCGTCGCCGTGCGACGGTTGGACCACCCGTGAGCTGGTCCGCCACGTGGTCGACACCCAGGGGTTGTTCCTCGGCTTCGTGGGGCGCGAGCTGGGCGACATCCCCTCGGTCGACGACGACCCGTCGGGTGCCTGGAAGGCCGCGAGCGCCGTGATCCAGGCCGACCTGGACGACCCCGAGCGGGCCGGCGCGGAGTACGAGGGCTTCCGCGGCCCCACCCGCTGGGACGAAGGGGTCGACGGGTTCCTCAACTTCGACCTGGTCGTCCACGGCTGGGACCTGGCTCGCGCCGCCGGCGTCGACGAGACGATCGACCCCGGCGACGCCCAGCGGATCCTCGACCGGGCCTCGGCTCTGGGCGACATGATGCGGTCGTCGGGCGCCATCGGCCCCGAAGTGCCGGTGCCCCCGGACGCCGACGTCCAGACCCGGATGCTCGCCTTCCTGGGCCGGAAGCCCTAACCGCTCGGTGGGGCGGCAGCTAGGGGCGGACCTGGCCGGTGCCGTGGACCACGTACTTCTCGGTGGTCAGCTCGCGGAGGCCCATCGGGCCGCGGGCGTGGAGCTTCTGGGTGGAGATCCCGATCTCGGCGCCGAAGCCGAACTCCTCGCCGTCGACGAACCGGGTGGAGGCGTTGACCAGCACCGCGGCGGCGTCGACCTCGTCGGTCCAGCGCTCGGCGGCGGCCAGGTCGCCGGTGACGATGGCCTCCGAGTGACCCGAGCCGTAGCGGGCCACGTGGTCGACCGCGGCGTCGAGCGACGGCACCACCCGCACCGCCAGCTTGAGCGCCAGGAACTCGTGCGCCCAATCGTCCTCGGTGGCGAGCGGCACGCCCAGCGCCGCGGCGACCCGCTCGTCGCCCACCAGCTCGACGCCGTCGAGCCGCTCGGCGAGCCGCGGCAGGAACGCCTCGGCGACCGCCTCGTGGACCAGCGCCGTCTCGGCGGCGTTGCACACCGAGGGCCGCTGCGTCTTGGCGTTGTCGAGGATGTCGAGCGCCATGCCCAGGTCCGCCGCGGCGTCGACGTACACGTGGCAGTTGCCGTCGCCGTCGATCACGTAGGGGACGGTGGCGTTGTCGAGGATCGAGCTGATCAGCGACGGGCCGCCCCGGGGGATGAGGCAGTCGATGCTGTCGCGCTGGCGCATGAACTCGACCGCCGCCTCGCGGGACGTGTCCTCCACCAGCACCAGGGCGTCCTCCGGCAGGCCCGCCTTGGCGAGCGCCTCCCGCAGCACCCCGGCGATGGCCATGTTCGACCGGATCGCCCCCGACGAGCCCCGCAGGAACGCGGCGTTGCCCGACTTGAGGCACAGGCCGAAGGCGTCGCTGGTGACGTTGGGGCGGTTCTCGTAGATGATCGCCACCACGCCCAGCGGCACCCGCACCTTGTGGATGCGCAGGCCGTTGGGGCGCGTCCAGCCCTCGGTGATGCCACCCACGGGGTCGGGCAGGGCGGCCACCTGGCGCAGACCGCCGGCCATCCCCTCCACCCGGGCCGCGGTCAGCCGCAGGCGGTCGACGACGGTGGGGCTGACGCCCGCGCCCTCCTCCCGGGCGACGTCCTCGGCGTTCGCTCGGAGCAGGTCCGCGGTGCGCTCCACCAGCAGGTCGGCGGCCCCGAGCAGGGCGGCGTCCTTGGCCTCGGTCGACGCGGTGGCCAGCACCCGCCCGGCGGCCTTGGCTCGGCGCCCCAGCTCAGGAATGGTCGACATGGGGGCCATGGTATTGGCCGGCGTCTGATCCCCAGAGGGTTTGTGGCAGGCTTCCGGCCGTGACCAGGGCACGGACCGCGACACCGGACGACATCGCGCCGCTGGCCGCGGCGTTGGCCCGCGCCTTCGCCGACGACCCGGTGATGACCTGGCTCTTCGGCCCCCACGACGAGCGCCGGCTGAAGCGGCTCCGGCGGTTCTTCGCCCTCGAGGCCCGCCGCCACGGCGTGCAGGGCGAGGTGCTCACCACCGACGGCCACCTGGGCGGCGCCTTCTGGGACCCGCCCGACCGCTGGAAGGAGAAGTGGGTCGACATGCTGCGGTCGCTGCCCGTGATGGCGCCTGCCGTCGGCCCCCGCGTGTTCCGGGCGGTGCGCGGCCTGTCGGTGATCGAGCAGGCCCACCCCCGGGCACCGCACTGGTACCTCTCCGTGCTGGGGACCGACCCGCCGGCGCAGGGCACGGGCGTCGGCGCCGACCTCATGGCCCCGATCCTCGACCGCTGCGACGAGCAGGGCCTGGGCGCCTACCTCGAGTCGTCGAAGGAGCGGAACATCGCGTTCTACGCCCGCTACGGCTTCGCCGTGACGGCCGAGATCCAGCTACCCGACGGCCCGCCGCTGTGGCCCATGTGGCGGGAGCCGAAGGCGGCGTGAACGAGAACGCCCGACGGGTCCTGGCGCTCGGGGTGTCGGTCGGCCTCGTGGGGCTGGCGCTGTTCATCCGGGGCCGGGACGACGACGGTGGTGGCGGCGGCTCCGGTGGGGGCGACGGCGACGGCACCACGCTGGTCTGCCCGCCCGAGCTGGCCGACGTCTGCGACCGGTTCGAGGACGACTACACGGTCCGGGTGGAGGACGCCGTCGTGACCGCCGACGCCCTCACCGCGGCCCGCACCGCCGACGCGGTCGACGCCGACGTGTGGCTGGTGCCCCGGTCCTGGGCCGAGGCCGTCAGCGCCGCCCGCGAGCTGGCCAACCAGCCGGCCGTGCTGGGCGAGGCCAGCGCCACGATCGCCCGCTCCCCCGTCGTGCTGGTGGTGCAGGAGAACCGGGCCGAGGCCCTGGCCACGTCGGGCGCGTGCGGCGGCGAGATCGGTTGGCAGTGCGTCGGCGACGTCGCCGCCGGGCCCTGGACGGCGGCCGGCGGTCAGGCGAACTGGGGCCCGGTGAAGGCCGGCATCGCCCGTCCCGCTGCCGGGCCGGGACTCGTCGCCCTGGGCGCGGCCGCCGCCGACTACCTGGACGACGCCGGCTACGCCAGCAACGACTTCGACGGCGGCCTCGACAACTGGCTCTCCCGCCTGGCCGCCGAGGCCCGGACCGCCGACCGGCCCGACGCCGTCGACGCCATGATCACCGGCGGCCCCGGGCTGCTGGCGGTGCTCGGCACCGTCGAAGCCGACGCCGACCGGGCATTGGAGAGCGACCGCGTGCAGGTGGTGGTGCCCGAGCCGATCGTGACCGCCGACCTGGTCGCCGTGCCTGTGACCGACGAGGGCGACGACAGCGACGCCGCCCCCGACCTCGCCGACGACGACGCCCTGCGCGACGCCCTCGCCGCCGCCGGCTGGCGCGTCGATGGCCGCGACCTCGCGGAAGGCCTCGACGCCGACGTCGAACTGCCCGACGACCCCGGCATCCCCCGGGGCGACGTCCTGCGGGTGCTGCTGCAACGCTGGCAGCAGCTGGTATGAACGTGTTCTCGGTGAGTGGAGGTAGTGACGGATGACCCGGCGGACTTGGCGGTGGTGGGGAGCGTTCCTGGCATCGGCGCTGGTCGTGACGGCGGCGGCGTGCGGCGGCGGCGATGACGACGACGACGGCGGTGACGAGGGCAGCCTCGAGGACCCCGGCGACTGCGTGCCGGTCGACCTGGCGTCGTCGCCCGAGAAGCTCGAGCTGATGACCGACCTGGCCGACGACTTCAACGGCTCCGACGCCGCCGACATGGACGGCGGCGACTGCGCCTTCGTGCGGGTTCAGAGCAAGTCGTCCGGCTTCGCCGAGTCGCTGCTGGCCGAGGGCTGGGACGAGAACCTCGAAGGGCCGCGGCCGGTGATCTGGTCGCCCGCCGCGTCGACCTGGGGCACGGTGCTCAACCAGCAGACCGGCACGGCGATCACCGACCCCGCCGCCGAGCGCTTCATGCTCAGCCCGCTGGTCATCGCCATGCCCCGGCCGATGGCGGACGCACTGGGTTGGCCCGATACCCCCGTGGGCTTCGCCGACATCCTCGCCCTGGCCCGCGACACCCAGGGCTGGGCCGGCAAGGGCCACCCCGAGTGGGGTGCGTTCCGCCTGGGCAAGACCAACCCGAACTTCTCCACCAGCGGACTCTCCGCGCTCATCGCCCAGGCCTACGCGGCCACCAACAAGTCCAGCGGCCTGTCGTCGGAGGACCTCGACAACCCCGCGGTCGCCCAGTTCGCCAGCGCCGTCGAGTCGGCGGTCGTCCACTACGGCGACACCACCCTCACGTTCCTCAACAACTGGTACCGGGCCGACCAGCGCGGCAACCCGTTCCAGTACGTGTCGGCCGTGGCGGTCGAGGAGAAGTCGGTGATCGACTACAACACCGGCAACCCCGACGGCATCCTCGACGCCGGCGAGGAGGCCCGCCCGCCCCGCGAGCCGCTGGTCGCCATCTATCCCAAGGAAGGCACCCTCTACTCCGACCACCCGCTGTTCGTGCTCGACGCCGAGTGGGTGAGCCAGGAGGAGAAGGACGCGGCGCAGCTGTTCGTCGACTTCGCCGGCACCGCGGACAACCAGGAGAAGGTGCTGGAGTACGGCTTCCGCCCCGGCAACCCCGACGTGGCGGTGGGCGCCCCCATCACCGAGGACAACGGCGTCAACCCCGCCACGCCCGACACGCTGCTCGAGGTGCCCGAGCCCCCCGTGCTGGCCGACCTGCTCGCCGACTGGCAGACGCAGCGCAAGTCGGCCCGGGTGCTGCTGCTGGTCGACGTGTCCGGCTCGATGGGCGACCCGGGCAACCCGGAGACCGGCGAGACCAAGCTCGACCTGGCGAAGACGGCCGCGGCCCAGGCACTCGACCTGTTCAAGGACGACGACGAGGTCGGCCTGTGGACGTTCTCCACCGAGCTCGGCCCGCAGGGCACCGACAACATCCTGAAGCTGCAGGAGCCTGCCCGGGTGGGCGACGTGCGCGAGCAGCTCGCCGGCCAGATCCGCGACCTGGCGCCGGTGGCCAACACGCCGCTGTACGAGGCCACCCAGGAGGCGTACGACGCCGCGCTGGAGGCCTTCGACCCCAGCCGGATCAACGCCGTGGTGGTGCTGTCGGACGGCATGAACCAGGACGGCGACAACACCGACGACCGCGACCAGCTCGCCTCGCTGATCGACTCACTGGAGTCGTCGAGCGAGGGTGTGGCCAGCCGGCCGGTGCGGGTGTTCCCGATCGGCTACGGCGGCGACGCCGACCAGTCGACCCTGCGCCAGATCGCCGAGGCCACGTCGGCCGCGGCCTACGACGCCTCCGACCCGACCACCATCGACCGGGTCCTCAACAACGTGATCTCCAACTTCTGACCGACCCGAAATTGCGTGGCTGCTGGTCGCAGAGCGACCGCCAGCCACGCAATTTCGGTGGGTCGGGCCTCAGATGCGGGAGTTGTACGACGAGATCGCGTCGTTCGCCTTCTCCGCGGCCTCGGCGACGGCGTCCTCGGGGGACATGTCCTCCAGGTACATCTTCGCCTCGGCTTCCTGCACGACGCGCCGCACGGTCCGGTAGTCGCCGATGGCGGGACCCGCGGTGGCGTCGTTCTCGGCACCCTCGGTGAGCTCGTCGTAGGCGACCCGGAAGCCGGGGATCTCCTGCCAGCGCTGCTGGACCTCCGGCAGCTCGGTGGCCGACTCGCGCACCGGGACGAACCCCGTCGCCGCGGCCCACTGCGACTGGCTCTCGGCCGACGTCAGGAACTCGGCGAAGCGCCAGGCCGCGGCCTGCTTCGCCGGGTCCTGGGCCGAGACGTAGAGGCCGGAGCCGCCGACGAGCACGCCGCCGTCGTCCTCCCGGCCCGGCACCGGCGCCACCGCCGGCTCGACGTCGGCGTACTGGCCGCTCTCCAGCACCTGGATGATCGTGCCCAGGGAGCCCGAGGCGTCGATGGTCATTCCCACCTTGCCGGTGCCGACGCTGAGCAGGTTGTCGAAGCCGCCCTCGCCATCGGCCGGGCTGGTGATCGCCAGGCCGTCGTCGACCAGGCCCTTGAGGAACGCGAACGTCTCCACCGCGGTGTCGGTGTCGAACGCCACCTCCGTGGCGCGCTCCTCGCGCCCGTTGCCGCTGTTCACGAACGGCTCGCCCTGCCAGGCCAGCATCTGCTCCAGGTGCCAGGCGTCGAGCTTGAGGCCGAGGCCGCCCTCGTGGCCGGCGTCGACCAGCGCCTGGGCGGCGGTGCGCAGGTCCTCGAAGGTGGCGGGCGGGTTGTCCGGGTCGAGCCCGGCGTTGGTGAACGCCGTGCGGTTGTAGAGGAGGATCGGCTCGGAGACGGCGAACGGCAGCCCCCACTGCACGTCGGCGATCTCGTAGTAGGCAAGTGTGCGGTCGACGAAGTCCTCGGTGCTGGTGTTCTCTGCGTCCAGGCACGACTGCGCCGGCAGCACGGTCTGCGTGTCGACCAGCTGCTGGAGGTAGAACTCCTGCGACTGGACCAGGTCGGGCAGCTCGCCGCCGGTGCTGATGGCGGACAGGTACTTCTCGTGCTGGTCGTTGCTGTCGTTGTTGTTGACCAGGTTCACCTTCACGTCGGTCTGCGACGCGTTGAAGGCGTCGGTGAGGGTGACCAGGGCCTCCTCGTTGGCCCGCACCATCGTGTGCCACAACGTGATCTCGGTCGGCTCGGTGGCGTCGTCGAGGGCGTCGAGCGGGCACTCCGGGAGGTCACCGCCGCCCCCGCCACCTCCCCCACCACCGGCGTCGTCGTCGCCACCGCTGCAGGCGGCGCCCAGGAGAGCGACCGCCGTCAGCCAGACCAGACCCGTTCGTGTCCTCACCGTGCGCTCCTCACAGTCTTGTGTTGTACGCCTCCATGGCGGCGGACGCGGCGGTCGCCGCGTCGGCCACGGCGGCGTCGGGCGACCCGCCGTCGAGGAACATCGTGTCCTCGGCGTCCTCGATGGCGGCCCGCACACCCTCGAAGTCGCCGATCACCCCGCCGTTGGTGGCGGTGGTGTCGGCGCCGTCGACCAGCTGGTCGTAGGCCACCCGGAAGCCGGGGACCTCGGCCCAGCGCGCGGTGATCTCCGGCAGCTCGGTGGCCGACGCCCGCACCGGGATGTAGCCGGTGGCCGCGGCCCACTGCGACTGGCTCTCCGGCGTGGTCAGGTACTGCATGAAGTCCCAGGCCGCGGCCTGCTTGGCCGGTTCGGTGGCCGAGATGTAGAGCGCGGCGCCGCCCACCACGATGCCACCTTCGGCGTCAGGGTCGCCCTTCGGCAGCGGGGCCACGCCCAGGTCGACGTTCGTGTACTGGCCGGACGCCAGCAGCTCGACGATCGTGCCCAGCGCCGCCGAGGTGTCGAAGGTCATGGCGTGCTGGCCGTTGGCGATGCCGAGGAGGTTGTCGAACTCGCTGGGGCCCTCACGGGGGCTGGGCGTGGCGAGCCCGTCGGCCACCATCGCGCCGAAGAAGTCGAACACCGCCGCGCCGGCCTCGCTGTCGAACGTCGCCGCCGACGCCCGGTCGTCGCGGCCGTTGCCGTTGTCGACCAGCTCGCCACCCTGCAGGGCCACGAGCTGCTCGAAGTACCACGAGTCGACCTTGAGCCCGAACCCGGCCGGGTAGCCCGACGCCGTGATCGCCTCGGCGGCGGCCCTCACGTCGTCGAAGGTGGCGGGCGGGGCCTCGGGGTCGAGGTCGGCCGCCCGGAACGCCGCCTTGTCGTAGTAGAAGACCGGGTTCGACACGTTGAACGGCAGGCCCCACTGCACGTCGCCCACCTGGTAGTACTCCAGCGTGCGGGCCGTGAAGTCGTCGGTGGGGAAGTTGCTGGTGGCGTCGATGCAGGACTGGGCCGGCAGCACGGTCTGCGTGTCGATCAGCTGCTGCAGGTAGATGTCCTGCTGCATCGACACGTCGGGCAGGTCGCCGGACGTGAGGCCGGCCCGGTACTTGTCCTGCTGGTCGTCGTAGGTGGTGTTGTTGACCAGCGACACCTCCACCTCGTCCTGCGAGGCGTTGTAGGCGTCGGTCAGCGCGATCAGGGCCTCCTCGTTGGCCCGCACCATCGGGTGCCAGAACGAGATCTCGACGGGTGCGGTGGCGTCGTCGAGCGCGTCGACCGGGCAGTCGGCGAGGTCGCCGCCGCCGTCGCCGTCGCCCGAGCCCCCGGAGTCGCCCGAGTCGTCGTCGCCTCCGCCACAGGCCACGAGGAGGAGCAGCGCCGAGGTGGCCGCCGCGAGGGGCTTCAACATTCCATCAACCTTTCACCGCCCCGGTGGTGAGCCCGCGGATGAGCTGCTTCTGGAACAGGATCAGCAGCACGACCAGCGGCAACGCCGCCAGGATCGTGCCGGCCAGCGTCACGTTGATCTCGTCGAGCTGCGTGCTGCGCAGCTGCTTGAGGCCGATCTGAACGGTCCGGTACTCGTCGTCCCTGGTCACCAGCAGCGGCCACAGGTACTGGTTCCAGGCGCCGAGGAACGAGAACACCGCCAGCGCCGCGATCGACGGGCGCGCCAGCGGCACCGCCACGCGGCCGAGGAACTTGAGGTGGCCGTAGCCGTCGATCGTGGCCGCGTCGCGCAGGTCGTGCGGGATCTGCAGGAACGCCTGGCGCATGAGGAACGCCCCGAAGCCGGTCGCCAGGAACGGCACCGCCAGGCCGGCGTAGCTGTTGTACCAACCGAGGTCGGTCACGGTCTGGAGGTTGGTGATGATCGTGACCTCGAACGGCACCATCATCGTGGCCAGGAACACCACGAAGATCGTCCGCTTGAACGGGAACTCCAGCAGGGCGAAGGCGTACCCGGCGAGGATCGACGTGACGAGCTGCCCGACGGTGATCAGCGCGGTGATCACCGCGCTGTTGCGCAGGTAGGTGGAGAAGTGGCCGCCGCTCCAGGCGTCGCTGTAGGAGCTCCACTGCGGGTGGTCCGGGATCAGCGTGGGCGGGCGCGACGTGAGCTGCTCGGGCATCAGCAGCGACCCCACGACCGTCACGTAGATGGGGAACAGCACCACGAACGCCAGGGCGGTCAACAGCAGGTAGCGGGCGAACTTCCTGAGCCCGGGCCGGCCACCGCTACGACGCATAGTGCACCCGCTTCTCGAGGATCCGCATCTGGAACAGGGTCAGCAGCAGCGTGACCAGGAACAGAGCGATCGACAGCACCGCCGCCCGGCCCTCGTCCTGGCTCTCCCGCAGGGTGACGAAGATGTTGTAGGTCAGCACGTTGGTGCGGTCGATCGGGCCGCCCTTGGTGAGCATCTCCACCTGGGCGAACGCCTGGAAGGCGAAGATCGACCCGACCACCACGGCGAAGAAGATCGTGGGCGACAGCAGCGGCACCGTCACCCGCCAGAACCGCCGCCAGGGACGGGCACCGTCGAGCTCGGCCGCCTCCAGCACCTCTTCGGGGATGGCCTGCAGGCCCGCCGACATCACGATGAACGACAGGCCGATGCTCTGCCAGATCGTCACCAGGGCGACGGCGGGCAGCGCCCAGTCGGGGTTCTGCAGGAACGGCGGCTGGGGCTCGATGCCGAGCCACGGCAGCCAGCCGATCACCGGGTTGAACAGCGTCCCGAAGATGACCGCCGCCACCGCCACCGAGCTGGCCACCGTCGAGGCGAAGATCGTGCGGTAGATGCCGATGCCCCGCAGCTTCTGGTGGGCCGCGACGGCCAGGGCCAGGCCTAGCAGGATGCCGGCGGGCACCGAGAGCAGGGCGAACGCGATCGTCGTCCAGAGGCTGTGGCGAAAGTCCTCGGACGAGAGGACGTCGCTGATCTGGTCGAAGCCGACGTAGCGCTTGCCGGGGAGGTTGAACAGCGGGTCCTGGTAGAAGGCCAGCTGGAAGTTCTTGGCGAAGGGGTAGAAGACGAAGACGGCGAACACGACCAGCGCCGGGGCCACCAGCAGGTAGCCCAGCAGCGCCTCCCGCCGACGCTGCGCACGCCGGGTGCGCCCGGCCATTACGTCGTCGTCTCCGCCGGTTCGGCCGGCGCCGCGGGGGCGACCTCGAGACGACGGCCGGACTCCGGGTCGAAGACGTGGAGGCGGCGGGAGTCGACGGCGATGCGGAGGCCGACGCCCAGGCCGGGCGGGACGTCGTCGTTGGGCTGGCGGACGGTGAACAGCGTGTCGTCGGCCAGCCGGCAGATCACGTGCTGCTCGTGGCCCAGCACCTCGACCACCGCGACGGTCGCCTCGATGCTGCCCTCGGGGTCGAGCGTGGCGTGCTCGGGTCGCACGCCGACCACCACGTCGTCGCCGTCGTGCGCCTGCACGGCCGCGGCCACGCTCTCCGGCAGCGTCACCCGGCCGCCGGGGAGCTGGACGCCGAGCGTGCCGTCGGTCCGGAACACCGTGCCGGTGATCGTGTTCATCGGCGGGTTGCCGATGAAGCGGGCCACGAAGAGGTTCGCCGGCTTGGCGTAGACCTCCTGGGGCGGCCCGACCTGCTGGAGGATGCCCTGGTCCATCACCGCCATGCGGTCGGCCATCGTCATGGCCTCGACCTGGTCGTGGGTCACGTAGACGACCGTGGTGGCCAGCCGCCGCTGCAGCTCCACGAGCTCGGCCCGGGTCTGCACCCGCAGCTTGGCGTCGAGGTTCGACAGCGGCTCGTCCATCAGGAACACCTCGGGCCGGCGCACGATCGCCCGGGCCAGCGCCACCCGCTGCCGCTGACCGCCCGACAGCTGCGCCGGCTTGCGGTCGAGCAGCTGCTCCAGGCCCAGCGCCGCGGCGGCCTCGGCCACCAGCTCGTTGCGCTCGTCGGCCGGCACCTTGCGGCTGCGCAGCGGGAACTCGATGTTCCGCCGCACCGACATGTGCGGGTAGAGCGCGTAGCTCTGGAACACCATGGCGATGTCGCGGTCGATGGCGGCCACCTCGGTGACCACCCGCTCGCCGATCACGATGTCGCCCGACGTGGGGTCGTCGAGGCCCGCCAGCATCCGCAGCGCTGTCGTCTTGCCGCACCCCGACGGTCCGACCAGCACCAGGAACTCCTGGTCGGCCACATCGAGGGTGAGATCGTCGACCGCGGTCACGTCGCCGAAGCGCTTGGTGACGTGGTCGAAGGCAACCCGTCCCATCAACTACTCCTCATCCGCTTCCGCTTCCGCCACGCGCCGGGGCCGGCGGCGACCCCGGACGTTACCCACCGAGGCGCTCGTTGTAGGAGGCAATCGCGTCGTTCGAGACCTGGGCGGCCTCGGCGAGCGCCTCGTCGGGGGCCAGGTCGGCGACGAACATGGCGGTCAGCGCCTCCTCGACGGCGGTCCGCACCGCGGCCATGTCGCCCACCATCGGGCCGGCGGTCGCCTCGTTCTCGACGCCCTCCACCAGCTGGTCGTAGGAGATGCGGAAGCCGGGCTCCTCCTCCCAGCGCTGCCGGAGCTCGGGCAGGTCGACCGACGACTGGCGCACCGGGGCGTAGCCGGTGGCCGCGGCCCACGTGGCCTGGCTCTCGGGGCTGGTGAGGAACTGGATGAGCTCCCAGCCGGCGGCCTGCTTGGCCGGGTCGCGGGCGGTGATCGACAGGCCTCCACCGGCGACGACGACACCCCCGTCCTCGGTCAACCCGGGCATCGGGCCCACGCCCAGCTCGACGTCGGTGTACTGGTCCGACCCGAGCACCTCCAGCACCGATCCCAGCGCCGAGGACGACACCACCGTCATCCCGGCGTCGCCGTTGCCAATGGCCAGCAGGTTGTTGATGCCGTCGGGCCCCTCGCGGGGGTTGGTCACGGCGAGGCCGTCGTCGACCAGCTGGTCGAAGAAGGCGTACAGCTCCTCGCCGGACCCGCCGTCGAAGGTCACCTGCGTGGCCCGGTCCGTGCGGCCGTTGCCCTGGTCGACGTAGGTCTCACCGGCCAGGGCGAGGAACTCCTCGAAGTGCCACGCCTCGATCGCCACCGCGGCGCCGTAGCGGTAGCCGGCGTCGACCAGGGCCTCGGCGGCGGACCGGTAGTCGTCGAGGGTGGCGGGCGGGTCGTCGGGGTCGAGCCCCGCCTCGGTGAAGGCCGCCCTGTTGTAGAGCAGCACCGGGTTGGCGACGCCGAACGGCAGCGCCCACTGCACCCCGTCCAGCTGGTGGTACACGAGGCTGCGCTCCACCCAGTCGGCCTCGTCGAACTCGTCGCCCCGCTCCTCCATCGCCGCGATGCACGACTCGGCCGGCACCACGGTCTGCGTGTCGACCATCTGCTGCAGCAGGGTGGCGTCGTGCTGGATCACGTCGGGCAGGTCGCCGGTCTGGAGCCCGGCCAGGTACTTGTCGTGCTGATTGCCGCTGGAGTTGTTCACCAGCTTCACCTGCACCCGGTCCTGCGAGGCGTTGAACTCGTCGGTGAGGGCCTTCAGGGCGTCCTCGGCGACCCGGGTCATCCCGTGCCAGTAGACGATCTCGACCGGCTCGGTGGCGTCGTCGAGGGCGTCGAGCGGGCAGGGGGGCAGCTCCGTGGTCGCCGCTTCGTCGCCCTCGTCGTCGCCCGACGCGCCGTCGTCGTCGCCACCGCCACACGACGCGACCAGCAGCCCCGTCGCCGCCGCGACGACCCACGCTCGGCGTGCTCCTCCCACGGGCCGGGACCCTACAGCCGTCGGGTGAACGGAACCTGGACGCGAAGCGAATGGACTGGCTCCCCCTGGTCACGCGACCCCACAACTACTCTGAGGCCGTGGGGCTCTCTCTGCGCGATCGTTTCTTCACGCCCAAGGTGGCGCGGGCCATGATGTCGCCCGTCGGCATCCTCGCCGCCGGGGGTGGGGCCGCGGTGGGCATCGCCCTCGGGCTGCCGATCGTCGGCGCCGTGGTGGTCGGGGCGGGAGCGTGGGCCGTGCGGGTCGGCGCCGCCATGACCGGGGGCGGCCGGGCCCGGGGCGACCGCATCGACCCGTTCACCCTCCAGGAGCCGTGGCGACGGGCCGTGCAGGACGCCGTCGCCGCCCGGGCCCGCTTCCACGAGGCGGTCAGCCGCACCCGGTCCGGTCCGCTGCAGGAGACCCTGCAGAGCATCGCCGGCCAGATGGACACCCTGGTGCAGGAGACGTGGCAGATCGCCAACCGGGGCGAGTCGCTGGTGCAGACCCGGCGTCGCATCGACACCGCCGACATCGGCCGTGACCTGGCCGAGGCCGCCCAGGCCCGCGACGCCTCCCCCGGCGACGAGAGCGTCGCCCGCACCATCGAGTCGCTCGAGGTGCAGCAGGCGACGGCCCAGCGGATGGACCGGGTCATCGAGCAGGCGCGCAGCCAGCTGCGGCTGCTCGACGCCCGCATGGGCGAAGCCGTGGTGCGGGCGCTGGAGCTCTCGGCCCAGGCCGACTCCAACGCGTCGGTGTCGAGCCTGTCCACCGACGTCGACAGCATGGTCAGCGACATGGAGGCCCTCCGCCTGGCCCTGGAGGAGACCCACGGCACGCACGGCACGTCGACGGGTGGGATGTCCCAAGGCCCCGCCGGGTGACGACCGGCAACGACGAGCACGACCAGGACCCCTGGCTGCGGGCTGACCCCTACGAGCGCGAGCGGCACGCGCCGCGTCCGCACTCCCCCTACGCCGAGGACGGGCCGGAGCCGGAGCCCGGGTGGTACGAGCCCGACGCGCCGACCATCGAGATGCCGATCCTCGACGAGATGCTCCTGCAGCAGTCGGGGCCTCGCCTGCGGACCCGGGCCGACGACCAGGTCCGTCCGACCCGCCGCCCTTCTCCCCCTCGGCCGGGTCGCCCGCCACCCCCGGAGCCGCCGCCCGAGGAGGAGGAGCAGCCGTCGTCGTCGAAGTCGTCGCGGCTGGTCGCCATCGCCATCTTCCTGTCGAGCTGCGCCGGCCTCGTGCGGGAGACGGTGATCGCCTCCTTCCTGGGCACCGGCCCCGCCGCCGACGCCTTCAAGGCGGCGCTGCGCATCCCCAACATGCTGCAGAACCTGCTGGGCGAAGGTGTGCTGTCGGCGTCGTTCATCCCGGTGTACGCCCGGCTGCGCGACGAGGGCAACGAGCGCGAGGCCGGCCGCCTGGCCGGGGCCATCGCCGGCCTGCTGCTGGTGATCACCGGCATCATCAGCCTCGTCGGCGTGATGTTCGCCGAGCCGATCGCCCGGGTGTTGGTCACCGGCTTCGAGGGCGAGACGTTCGCACTGACCGTCCGGCTCGTCCGCATCATGTTCCCCGGCATCGGCTTCCTGGTGCTGTCGGCCTGGTGCCTCGGGGTGCTCAACAGCCACCGCAAGTTCTTCCTGTCCTACATCGCGCCGGTGCTGTGGAACGCCGCCCAGATCGCGGCGCTGTTCGCCGCCGGCCTCACCCATCAGAGCCAGTGGCGGATGGCGACGGCCCTGGCCTGGGGCGTGCTGGTCGGTGGTCTGCTCCAGCTGCTGGTGCAACTGCGCCCGGTGCTGGGCCTGTTGGGCCGCAACATGCGCCTGAGCCTCGACACCCGCAGCGCCCCGGTCCGCAGCGTGGTGACCCGCTTCATGCCCGTCATCGTGGGCAAGGGCATCGTCCAGTTCATCATCTACATCGACCTGTGGCTGGCCAGCTTCCTGGCCACCGGGGCGGTGTCGTCGCTGTTCTACGCCCTGCTGCTGTACCAGCTGCCGATCTCGATGTTCGGCCTCGGTGTGGCCGCCGCCGAGCTGCCCGACCTGTCGCAGGTGTCGGTGCACGACCCCGAGACCCGCCGGCTGTTCCGGCGGCGCCTGGAAGACGGCATGGCCCGCATCGCCTTCTACGTGCTGCCCATCGCCACCATGTACGTCGTGGTGGGCGACGTGATCGTCGGTGCCATCTTCCAGCGGGGCAAGTTCGGCTGGGACGACACCTGGGGCGTCTGGCTGGCGCTGGCCGTGTTCGCCATCGGCCTACCGGCGACGACGTCGTCGCGGCTGCTGCAGAACGGCCTCTACGCCCTGGACGACCCCAAGACGCCGCCGCGGCTGTCGGTCATCCGGGTGGTCGTGTCGACCGTGGTGAGCCTGGCCGTGATGTTCCCGCTCGACCGGTTGACGATCGGGTCGAACGGCGTGCAGGGCTGGGACGACTTCTGGGCCGTCGGGCCGCTGCCGTCCTCGGTGCGGCTCAACACCGAGTTCGTCCACCTGGGGCTGATCGCCTTCGCCATCGGCGCGACCGTCGCCGCGATCGTCGAGTACCGGATGCTGGCGCGGGCGGTCGCCTGGCGGATCGGGCGCACCCGGATGGCCGGGCGCTGGCTCAACCCGATCGCGGCGTCGTGCGCGGTGTCCGCCACGGTGGCGTTCGGCCTGGTCACCGTGCTGCCGAACAGTTGGCCGGCGCTGCTGCTGGCGCCGCTGGTGCTCGGCCCGGCCGGGGTCGTCTACCTGGTGATGACGCGCTGGTTGCAGGTCCCCGAGGCCGCCGCGCTCACCGCGCGCCTGCCCTTACCGGGTCTGGGCCGGTAGCGGCCGGGTCGGCGGTCCCGAGGATCGGGGCCAGGGCGACGAGGCCCGCCGACGAGACGGCGATGGCGAGCAGCGCGGGGCCCAGGCCCACGACCTCGGCCAGCAGTCCGATGAGGGGCGGGCCGAGGAGGAAGCCCAGGTAGCCGATCATCGAGGCGGTGGCGATCTCGTTGCTGCCCGACCCGGACCCGCTCTCGCCGGCGGCGCTGATGGCCAGGGGGAAGCCGCACGACAGGCCCAGGCCCACCAGCAGGAAGCCGACGACGGCGGCGACGGGCGACGGCACGGTCACGGCGAGGACGACGCCGGCGGCCGCGGTCGACCCGCCGACCTGCAGGACCCTGGTGGCACCGAGGCGGCGGATGGCGGCCTCGCCGCCGAGGCGACCGGCGGTCATGGCGACGGAGAACGCCGCGAACCCGGCGGCCGCGGGGCCGGCGTCGACGTCACGGACGTCGCGGAGGAACAGGGTGGACCAGTCGGCCATCACGCCCTCGCCCAGCGCGGCGCAGGCGGCGACGGCCCCGACGCCGATCACGTAGGGGTTCAACCGCCGGGTCCGGCGGTCGCGGTCGCCGTCGCCATCTCGGCCTTGCAGCGTCGGGTCGGGCTCGGGTTCCGGCTTCGGTGCGGGCTCGGGCACGGGGTCGGGGTCCGGCAACAGGTGCCGATCCGCCCACAGCACGACCACCGCCATGACGGAGCCGACCAGGGCGAAGTGGGGCGCGGGGCCGAGGTCGGCCTGGGCGGCCAGGCCTCCGGTGGCGGCGCCGGCCAGGCCGCCGCAGCTGAAGGCGGCGTGGAACCACGGCATGATCGGCCGCTCCAGCCGCTTCACCACGGCGACCGCCTGGACGTTCATCGACACGTCGAGCAGGCCGAAGCCGGCGCCGTAGAACAGCAGGCACAGGCCGAGGGTCACCACGTCGGGGGCGAAGGCGGGCAGGAGCAGCACGGCCGACATCCCCAGGCCGCTGGCGGTGACGATCCGCCCGCTGCCGTAGCGCTCGCACAGCCGGCCCGAGAACGGCATCGACAGCAGCGACCCCGCCCCGATGCCCAGCAGGGCCACGCCGAGCGGTCCGGTGCCGGTATCGACGGCGTCCTTCACCGCCGGGACGCGCGTCACCCAGTTCGCGAACAGCGCACCGTTGACGAAGAACACCGCCGCCACGGCACGACGGGCCAGCCGCAGATCCGAGTCGATCCCCCGAGGCTAAGGCCGACGACCCGGAGTCCTGACTGTCACGGCCCTCCAACCACCCGCCGCAGCCCCAAGCGGGGTCAAGACGCTGCGCGGCCTTGACTGTCACAGCTCTAGCGTAGGGTGGTCGCATGTTGAAACTGATCCGGCGGTGGTGGAAGTACATGACGGCGAAGCTGTCATCGTCGTTCAGCGAGCGGGCCGACCCCAAGGTCCAGCTGGAGCAGGCGTTGACCGAGGCGCAGGACCAGCAGCGCCGGCTCAAGGAGCAGGCGGCCAACGTCATCGCGCACCAGAAGCAGACCGAGATGCGGCTCAACCGCACCATGGGCGAGCTCGAGAAGGTCAACGGCAACGCCGTGCAGGCGGTGCGGATGGCCGACGACGCGGCGAAGTCCGGCGACGCCACCAAGTCGGCGCAGTTCACGTCCACGGCCGAGGCCTTCGCCAACCGCCTGATCCAGCTGGAGAAGGAGGTCGACGACCTCAAGCAGATGCACCTCCAGTCGACCGACGCGGCCAACCAGGCGAAGAAGGCCGTCGAGCAGAACGCCATGGCCCTCCAGCAGAAGCTGGCCGAGCGACAGAAGCTCCTGTCGCAGCTCGACCAGGCCAAGATGCAGGAGACGATGAACAAGGCCATGTCGTCGCTGTCGGAGACGGTCGGCGAGGACGTGCCCACCCTCAACGAGGTGCGCGACAAGATCGAGGCCCGCTACGCCAAGGCCAAGGGCATGTCGGAGCTCACCGACACCTCGGTCGAGTCACGGATGCTCGAGGTCGAGTCGGCGTCGATGAACGTCGAGGCCCAGGCCCGGCTGTCGCAGATCAAGGACCAGCTCGGCATCGGCGCCCCGTCCGTCACCGACGACGTCCCCGAGATCCCCGCCACCGAGAAGGAGGAGGCCGCGAAGCCCGAGGGGAGCTGAGCGGCCTTCGCCCGGCCGTCAGCCGGGCCCGGGCAGGAGCGCCAAGCGGATCAGGGTGGCGCGGAAGGGTTCGAGGAGCGCGAGGTCGTGGAGCTCGTGCGCCACGGCCCAGCGGACCTCGGCGGTCTCCCAGTTGATGCCCGTGGGCAGGGGGAAAGGCTCGTCGACGTCGAGGACGACGGTCCAGTACGACCAGCCGCCGTGGTCGTCCTCGTGGATCTCGACCACCCGCTCGGCCGGCAGCGACATCCCGATCTCCTCGCGGAACTCGCGGAGCGCCGCCTCCACCGGTGTCTCGCCGAGGGCGAGCGCCCCGCCGGGGACCGCCCACTTGCCGCCCATGTGGGTCCACTGCGAGCGCAGCGCCACGAAGATCGACGCTGCCCCGGTGGCCGCGTCGACGTGGCGGACCAGCAACCCGGCGGCGCCGTAGAGGCCCCACCGTGCGGTCCCGTCCGCGACCAGGACGAACCCGTCGCCCGACGTCGGATCCACACCCTCGCCCACCGACACCCCTACCGCGGGAGGACGACGAGGTCGTCGCGGTGGATGACCTCGTGGGGCACGCCCTCGGGCAGGTCGGGGGTGCGCTGGCCGGCCACCGCCCGCAGGCCGGCGGCGTCGATCCGGGTGAGGCCCTTGGCGAACACCTGACCATCCTTGGTGGCGATCTCGACGGGAGCGTCGACCTCGAAGCTGCCCTTCACCTCCACCACTCCGGCCGGCAGCAGCGACTTGCCCCGCCCGAACACGGCGGTCCGGGCGCCCTCGTCGACCACGATCGTGCCCGTCGACCCGACGGCGAAGGCGATCCACAGCTTGCGCGCCCCCAGGCGACGTCCCCGGGGCACCACCACGGTGCCCACGCCGTTGGCGCCGTGGACCGCGTCGACCAGCACGTTGGGCCGGTCGGCCTGGGCGATCACCGCCCGCACACCCGACCAGGCGGCGATCTTGGCGGCCGCCAGCTTCGACGCCATGCCGCCGCTCCCCCGGTCGCCCGCCCCGCCGACCACGGCGTCGAGCGTGTGGTCCAGCTCGACGATCTCCTCGATCAGCGACGCCTGGGCGTCGAAGCGGGGGTCGGCGGTGAGCAGGCCGGGCTGGTCGGTGAGCAGCACCAGCAGGTCGGCCTTCAGCAGGTGGGCCACCAGGGCCGCCAGACGGTCGTTGTCGCCGAAGCGGATCTCGTCGTCGGCGATGGCGTCGTTCTCGTTGATCACCGGCACCACGCCCAGCTCCAGCAGCCGGTTCAGCGTCGACCGGGCGTGGAGGTACTGCTGGCGCATCATGAAGTCGAGCGGGGCCAGCAGGATCTGTCCCCCGACCAGGCCCATCTCGCCCAGCGCGGCGTCGTACACCCGCATGAGCCGGCTCTGCCCGATGGCCGACACCGCCTGCAGGGTGACCGCGTCACGGGTGCGACGGTGGTCGAGGCCCAGGGCGGGGAGGCCCGCGGCGATCGCACCACTGGTCACGACCACCACCCGATGGCCGATCTCCCACAACGCCGCCACCTCGGTGCAGAACTTGGCGACGGCCGACTTGTCGATGTGACCTGATTCGTCGGTAATCGAAGAGCTGCCGATCTTGGCGACCACGATCACGAGTACGTCACCCTTGTCCTACCGCCTCATCCTCGTCTTCCTATGTTGATATGTCGTCGTCGGAGTACTCGAATGCCAGTCCGCCGATCTGCACCGTATCGCCCTGCTGGGCTCCCGCTCGGGCAAGGGCCCGGTCGACTCCCAGCTTCTTCAGGCGGCGGTGGGCCTCGGCCAGGGCGTCGGGCCGGGTGAGGTCCGACAGCGCCACCGCCCGCACCACCTCACGTCCCTCCACCATCCAGCGGTCGCCGTCGCGCACCACCTCGTAGCCCTGCCGTATCGGCCGATGGACCACGAACTGGGTCGGCTCCGCCAGCTCCTCCCGGGCCAGCCGCACGGCGTCGGCCAGCCGACCCCGCAGCTCCGCCACCCCGGTCCCGACCACGGCGGACACCCGCAGGTCGAGCTCGACCCCGGGGTCGTCGGACCCGTCAGAACCCGACTCCTCCAGGTCGACGCGGCTGCCGATGACCAGGCGGGGGCGGGCGAGCAGGTCGGGTTGGTAGGCCTCCAGCTCGTGCAGGAGCACCGCCAGCTGCTCGGCGGGCGGCGCCGGGGCGACCGGGGCCAGGTCGATCAACACGCACAGCACCCGGGCCCGCTCCACGTGGCGCAGGAACCGGTGGCCCAGCCCCTTCCCCTCGCTGGCGCCCTCGATGAGGCCCGGCACGTCGGCCACCACGTACTCGAAGGTGTCCTCCAGCCGGACGACCCCGAGGTGCGGCTCCAGCGTGGTGAACGGGTAGTCGGCGATCTTCGGCTTGGCGGCCGACATGCGGCTGATCAGCGTCGACTTGCCCACGTTGGGGAACCCGACGAGCGCCACGTCGGCCAGCAGCTTCAGCTCCAGCCGCAGCCAGTGCTCCTCGCCGATCTCACCCTGCTCGGCGAACCCCGGCACGCGGCGCTTGTTGGACAGGAACTTGGCGTTGCCCCGCCCGCCACGGCCACCGGCGGCCGCCAGGTAGCGGTCGCCGGCGTGGACCAGGTCGGCGATGACGACGCCGTCGCGGTCGAGCACCTGGGTGCCCTCCGGCACCATCACCACCATGTCGCTGCCGGCTCGCCCGTGGCGACCCTTGCCCTGGCCGTGGGTGCCGTTGGTGGCGCGCCGGAACGGCGTGTCCTTGAACGACAGGAGCGAGGCGACGTTGCGGTTGGCGACCAGCCAGACGTCGCCGCCGTTGCCGCCGTCACCACCGTCGGGCCCGCCCTTGGGGACGTGGGCCTCGCGCCGGAACGCCACCGCCCCGGCCCCGCCATCACCGCCTTTGACGTGCAGGTTGCATTCGTCGACGAACTGTTGCTGTGACGTGGCGGTGTACCTCGCCTCGGCGCGGTGGCCGGGCTACTCGGAGGGCAGGATGTCGACCAGCTTGCGACCGCGTCGCTGGCCGAACTTCACCTTGCCGTCGATCAGGGCGAACAGCGTGTCGTCGCCGCCCCGTCCGACGTTCTCGCCCGGGTGGAACCGGGTGCCCCGCTGGCGCACGATGATCGTGCCGGCGTGGACGGCGGTGCCGTCGAACGCCTTGACGCCGAGGCGCTTGCTCTGTGAGTCGCGGCCGTTTCGAGTTGAACCGGCGCCCTTGGTCTTCGACATGTCGGCCTCCCGTTCAGCCCTTGGAGATCCCGGTGATCTCTATGGTGGTGTACCGCTGGCGGTGACCCCAGCGCTTGCTGTTGTTGCTCTTGTTCTTGTAGGTGAACCCGTTGATCTTCGGGCCCTTGGTCTCACCCAGCACCTTGGCGCTGACGGTGGCCTTGGTCAGCTCGCTCGGCTTGGCCAGCACGGTGTCGCCGTCGACCAGCAGGATCGGCTTCAGCTCGACCTTGTCGTCGTCGCCGATCAGCTCGATGTCGAGCGTCTGTCCCTCTTCCACCCGGTGCTGCTTGCCACCGGTCCTGATGACTGCGTACATGCGAGAGCCTTACCTACTCAGGGGGTTCCGCCGGGAAGGCGGCGCGCCAGCCTACCGAGCCCAGCCGCGGAGGGGCTAGTTCTCGGTCGCCTTGCGCAGCGCCGCGTGGACCCCGACCGTCAGGCCGATCCCCGCGATGGGGAAGACGGGCCAGAACGGCACGTCGCCGTCGGCCTGGGCCGCGGTGCCGGCCCAGATCACGACGAAGAACACCGACAGCACGGCCCACAGGTAGAAGTGCGCCCGGAACGCCTCGCCCTCGGGCCGGTCGCGCTCCCGGATGGGCGGGCCGTTGTAGTTGGACGTGGGCCGCAGCTCGGGGAGGTCGGTGAGCAGCGGCTCGAGGTCGCCGCGCACCTTGGCCTCGAGCGCGCCGGTCACCCGGTCCTCCAGCTCGGCCAGGTCGATCCGGCCGAGGCTGAAGTGCACCCGCAGCTCGTCGACCACGGCGTGGCGGTCCTCGTCGGACACGCGCATGTCGCGCCGGGCCACCACCGGCTGTTGTTGCCTCTGTTGCTCTTCCGGAACCAGCTCGCCCACCCTCGTCGCCTCCCCTAGTCCGGCAACAGCTCCTTGTCGACCAGGACCCCACGACCTTCGCACATCGGGCAGTGCGTCGAGAACGACTCGAGCAGCCCTTCGCCGATGCGCTTGCGGGTCATCTCGCAGAGCCCCAGCTCGGAGATCTCGAACACCTGAGTGCGGGTCTTGTCGCGGGACAAGGCGTCGCGGAACACGTGCGCCACCTCGTCGCGGTTGTCGCGACGCTCCATGTCGATGAAGTCGACCACGATGATGCCACCGATGTCGCGCAGCCGCAGCTGGCGCGCGATCTCGACGGCGGCCTCGAGGTTGTTCTTGAAGACCGTCTCCTCGAGGCTCGACTTGCCGACGTTCTTGCCGGTGTTCACGTCGATGACCGTGAGGGCCTCGGTCTTCTCGATGATCAGCGAGCCACCGGACGGCAGCCAGACCTTGGGGTCGAGCGCCCGGTGCAGCTGCTCGTGGACGTGGTGCTTCTCGAACAGCGGCAGGTCCTCGGCCGAGGGGTCGTAGTACTCCACCCGGTCGGCCAGCGTGGGGCTGATCGAGCCGACGTAGTCGCGCACCTGCTCGTAGAGCTCCCGGTCGTCGATCACGACGCCCCGGTAGTGCTGGTTGAACTCCTCGCGGATCACCCGGACGGCCATGTCGGGCTCGCGGTAGAGCATGGCGGGCGCCTTGGAACGCTTGGCCAGGCTGTCGATCTGCTCCCACTGGCGCAGCAGGCGGCGGACGTCGTTCTCGATCTCGTCGGAGGTGACGCCCTCGGCCGCGGTGCGCACGATGATGCCGTGCTGCGCCGGCTTCACCCGGTCGAGCACCTGGCGGAGGCGCTTGCGCTCGTCGTCGGGGAGGCGCTTGGAGATGCCGTAGGTCGACGAGTTGGGGATCAGCACCACGAACCGGCCGGGCAGCGACACCTCTTGGGTGAGGCGTGCGCCCTTGGCACCGATCGGGTTCTTGGTGACCTGGCAGAGGATGGTCTGACCGGCCCGCAGCATCTGCTCGATGCGCAGGTGGCGCTCCTTGCCGCTACTGCGCTCGATGTCCTCGCTCTCGAAGTGGACGTCGCCCCGGTACAGCACGGCGTTCTTGGGGGTGCCGATGTCGACGAACGCCGCCTCCATGCCCGGCAGCACGTTCTGGACCTTGCCCAGGTAGATGTTGCCGTGGATCTGGGAGACGTCGTCGGACGGGCGGGACACGTAGTGCTCGATGAGCGCCCGGCCCTCCAGCACCGCGATCTGGGTGGCCTTGTCGCTGACGTGCACGCACATCATGTAGCGACCGACCGGGCGGCCCTTGCGCTCGCGGCCCCGCCGGCGCTCCAGGGTCTCCTCGTCGACCTCGACGGGGACGCCCGCGAGCATCTCGACCGGTTGGCCCGCCGGACGGCTGGAGCCGCTGCCCTGGCCACTGCCACTGCCAGTGCCAGTGCCGCCGCGGCCCCGGCGACGGCGCTTCCGCTTGGCGCCCGTGTCATCGCCGGCGCGATCGCCGCCACCGCCACCGCTGTTGCGGCCGCCACTGCTGCGGGCGGCCATGTCGTCGGCCGGTGCGCCCGCGCCGGAACCGGCGCCGACGACGGCGCCTGTCTTCGACTGCCCGCCGCGACCCCGGCGCCGACGTCCGCCACCCGAGCCTTCCTTGGCGTCCGCGTCGGCCTGCGCGGCCGCCGCAGCCGGTGCGGGCATGGTGTCGCCGATCTTCGGCCGGTTGGGCGCGCCCGACGGGGCGGCCTTGCGCACCAGCGCCTTCTCCGCCGCCTCGACCGACGGACGGCCTTCGTTCGGCGGGTCGGGCAGCTCGTCGGGCTCCCGGCTGCTGCGGGAGCTGCGGGACCTGCCGTTGTCGCTCGGCGGGCCCTCGTCGTCGTCGCCGTCGTCGCTATCGTCCTCGTCGCCGCTACCGGCGCCGTCGCCGCCCTCGCTGCGCGGCTTGGACCGCTTGCGACCACCGCGTGAACCGCGCCGCCGGCGTTTGCGAGAGGCGTCAGACGACGCCGCCTCGCTTGAAGTCTCTCCCGCCGCCGTCGCGTCGCCGGTTGTGGGTGCAACCTGCGCATCGTCGGTGGACGGGGACGGCTCAGGGCGCTGAGGCGCCTCCGACCGTGCCTCGGTCTCTGACATCTATCGATTCCCTTCTCATGACGCACGCGCCTGGGCGTGCGGGGCCAGCGTCGCTGCCGGGGGGAGGGGGATGACCTCCTGCCGGGCGCCGCCGACCAGCGTCCATTGATGCATGCGCACGACCCGATCGGCATGCAATGCCGGGTCGAGCGCGTCGACCAGCTCGGCTGGTCGCAAACTTCTGGGCTGGGTCGCCAGCTCGGCCTCTGCCACCCCGCATCCTGTGCCAGGGGGCAGCACCTGCAAGGCGAGGATACATGGCCGGATGTCCTCGGTGACTTCTTGGCCTTTCCGCTCCCGGGTGACCACGATCTCGTCGGTGGCCATCGTGCGGGCGATCGCCGCCGCCAGCGCGTCGTCCGAGAGGCCCGAGAGCTCGAAGTGCCAGGTGGAGCTCGTCACCGCCTGCTGCAGCGAGTCGGCCCCCGCGGCGAGGGGCTCCACGGCCTGCACCTCCAGGCCGACCGGCAGCGCCGGGTTGACCTGTAGGGCGAACAACTCGCAGGCCACGTCGCCTCCGGGCGCGTCCTCCCGCAGGTTGACGTCGAGGTACTCGCCGAGCGACTCGTGCCCGGTCGACAGCGCCAGCCCGAAGCTGAGCCGCGGCCGCGGCGAGAAGCCCTCCGAGTAGGCGACGGGAAGCCCGGCCCGTCGCAGCGCCCGCTCCCAGATGCGCGCCACGTCACGGTGGCTCGTGAAGCGGACCTTCCCCGTCTTGGTGAAGCGGACCCGGAGCTTGCGGGGTGCGGTCGGGCCGCTCATGGTGTGCCCACGCCGACGGGTCGCTTGGTGGTCAGGGCGACGGGCACACCGGTGCCGCGCATGAGGTCCTGACCCGTTCCCTGGCTGCCGCCCGCCGGGGGCACCGGCGAAGCGACGACGTGCTCGATGCCGTAGCCGGTGCATGCCCCACAGTCGTAGCAGGGCGTCCAGCGGCAATCGGGGAGGCCGACCTCGGCCAGGGCGTCCTGCCAGTCCTGCCACAGGAAGTCCTTGTGGAGGCCGGCGGAGATGTGGTCCCAGGGGAGGACCTCGTCCTCGGTGCGGTGCCGGTGGACGTACCAGTCGGGCTCGAGCCCGGCCTCCGCCATCGCCTTCTCCCACAGGGCCAGGTCGAAGTGCTCGCTCCACTCCTGGAACGTGCCGCCCTGGCGCCACACGGACTCGATCACCGGGCCGAGCCGGCGGTCGCCGCGGGACATCAGGCCCTCCACCAGCGTGGCCTTGGGGTCGTGCCACGTGAGCTGGAGCTGCCGGCTGCCCCGGGCGGCGTCGCGCAGCAGGCCCACCTTGCGCTGCAGCTCGGCCACCGTGTTCTGGCCGAACCACTGGAAGGGGGTGAAGGGCTTGGGCACGAAGCCGCCGACCGACGCCTTCACCTGCACGTTGCGGTTGTGCTTCTTGCCCAGCTCGACGCAGTTGCGGGCCAGGTCGACGATGCCGAGCGTGTCGGCGTCGGTCTCCGACGGCAGGCCCGTGAGGAAGTACAGCTTCACCCGGCGCCAGCCCTGGCTGAAGGCGCTGTCGACCGCGCCGTACAGGTCCTCTTCGCGGATGAGCTTGTTGATGATCTGGCGCATCCGCCAGGTACCGGCCTCGGGGGCGAAGGTGAGGCCGGTGCGGCGGGCCTTCTGGATCTGGGCGGCGATGCCGACGGTGAAGGCGTCGACCCGGAGGCTGGGCAGGCTCACCGACACGTTGCCGCAGCTGGTGGGGTCGTCGCTGCTGCCGTCGACGATGCTCTTGACGACGCCCTCGATGCCGGAGAAGTCGGCCGTGGAGAGGCTGGTGAGCGCCACCTCGTCGTAGCCGGTGCGGCGCAGGCCCTCCTGCACCATGGTCCGGACCTGGTCGGCCGGACGCTCCCGCACCGGGCGGGTGATCATGCCGGCCTGACAGAAGCGGCAGCCCCGGGTGCAGCCCCGGAACACCTCGACGTTGAGCCGGTCGTGGACCACCTCGGTGAGGGGCACCAGCTGGTTGCGGGGGTAGGGCCACTGGCCGAGGTCGGCGATCGTGCGCTTCTCGACCTGCGCGGGCACGTCGGGGTAGCGGGGGCGGACGGCCTTGAGGACCGGGCCGTCGTAGTCGACCTCGTACATCGACGGGACGTACACACCCTCGACGTGCGACAGCTCCCGGAGGACGTTGTGGCGGCTCTCGGGCGTGCGGCGGGACTCCGCCTTCCACTCCCGGAGCACCTCGGTGATGTCGCCGACCGCCTCCTCGCCGTCGCCCAGGACCACGAAGTCGAGGAAGTCGGCGATGGGCTCGGGGTTGTAGGTGCAGTGGCCGCCGGCGGCGACCAGCGGGTGGTCGCCGTGGCGATCGCGGGCCCGGACGGGGATGCCGGCCAGGTCGACGCAGTTGAGCAGGTTGGTGAAGGTCAGCTCGGCCGAGAGGTTGAAGGCGAGGACGTCGAACTCGCCGGCGGCCCGGTGGGTGTCGACCGAGAACAGCGGGATCCTCTCGCGGCGGAGGACCGCCTCGAGGTCGGTCCACGGCGCGTACGAGCGCTCGGCGACGGCGTCGTCGCGCTCGTTGAGGATCTCGTAGAGGATCTGGAGGCCCTGGTTGGGGAGCCCGACCTCGTAGGTGTCGGGGTAGGTGAGCAGCCAGGACACCTTGTGCGGCGCGTGCTCGGGGGTCTGGGCGCCGAGCTCCAGCCCGATGTAGCGAGCCGGCTTCTCGACGTCGGCGAGGTGAGGTTCGAGCTCTGTCCAGATGTCCCGCGTCGGTTGCCGCATGTCCCTGTCCAGGGTAGCCATCCCCACCCTCCGCCCCCGAACCTCGCCTACTGCCTGGTCGTCGATCTCAGCTGAGGGCGCGGACGACGGTGACGATGATCGCCAGCCACGTGACGGCGAGAGACCCGACCATGAGGGGCCTGAACCAGGGGTAATCGTCGTAGAGGCTCCGCTCTGCCACAGGATCTCCTGTCTCAGCCGAAGGCGAGGGCAATGCTGACTCCTACCCCAGCCAGGGCGACGACCATGCCCGCCAGCCAGAGGGTCATCTGCTGCATCCGCGAGTCGAAGTCTCGACGAAGCTCCGTGAACCCCTTGTGCATCTCGTCACGGATCTCGCCGAAACCCTGGTGCAACTCGGAGCGGAGTTCGGAGACCTTCACCTCGACGAACTCCTTCGTGACGGGCTCGTCGAGGTCGCGGGAGGGGAAGTGGGAGATCAAGGCTTCGGCCACCTCCTCGCCGAGCTGTGGGGCCCACACATTGTAGATCTCGCTCCGGTGCCGCTGACTCAAAGCCACGAGACG
>DATHJB010000167.1 GCA_035316325.1 Acidimicrobiales bacterium | reverse complement strand
GTGCCGCTCGCATGGCACCTCTCGACGATCCGGGACCCGGCACAGGCACCGGGCAAGGCACCGAAGGCCTCCTGTTGGTGGGCCACGGCTCGCGCTCGCCCGAGAGCGTCGCCGAGATGAGCGCCCTCGCCCGGCAGGTGGCCGACGCCCTTCCCGAGGTCGCCGTGCGGCTCGGTTACCTGGAGATGAGCGAACCTCCGGCCGGCAACGTGGTCGACGAGCTGGTCGCGCTCGGGTGCCGGCGCATCGTCGTGCTGCCGCTGATGTTGCTGGCCGCCGGCCACGGCAAGAGCGACGTGCCGGCCGTGGTGGTCGAGGCCCGGCAGCGGCACCCGCACGTGGAGCTCGTGTTCGGCAGCCCGCTCGGCGTCGCCCGTGAGCTGGTCGCCCTGCTCGGCGACGCGGTCGACAAGTCCGGCGGGCGAGCCCTGCCGCTGCTGGTCATCGCCCGCGGCACGTCCGACCCCGACGCCAACGCCGAGGCGCACCGGGCGGCGCGGCTGGTCGCCGAGTGGACGGGCGCGCCCGCCGTGCAGGTGGCGTTCACCGGCGTCACCTGGCCGCTGGTGTCGGAGGGCCTCGAGATCATGGCCCGCCTCGGCCACCACCGCTTCGCCGTGGCCTTCTGGTTCCTGTGCAACGGCCGCCTGGTCGAGCGCGCCCGTCAGGACGTGGCCACGTTCGTCGCCTCCGGGCCTGCCGACCAGCCCCGCCACGTCGTCGACGCGGGGTACCTGGGGCCCGACCCCCGAGTCGTGCCCCTCGTCGCCGAGCGCTACCACGAGGCCCTGGCGGGAGCGGCACCCGTCTACACCTGCGACACCTGCGCCTACCGGGCGCCCTTCCCGGGTCTCGAGGACCGCGTCGGCCAGGCCGTCGGCGTCGGCCACTCCCACCTTGCCCTCGAACATCGCGAGCACGGGCACAGCCACAGCCACAGCCACAGCCACGGCAGCGACAGCCACCACGCCTAGGCTCAGATACATGGGCGCCAGCCACCCCGGCGGGCACGCACACACACATGGTCACGGGGCCGCGGCCGGTCGTGCCGGCGCGCGCCACAAGCCCCGCCTGCTCGCCGCGCTGGCGGTGCTGCTGGCGTTCACCGTGGTGGAGGTCGTCGGGGCGTTCGCCACCCGGTCGCTGGCTCTGCTGTCCGACGCCGGGCACATGTCCACCGACGTGCTCGGGCTCGGCATGGCGTTGGCCGCCATCCACCTGGCCGACCGGGCCGAGCAGCGGTCGCACCGCACGTTCGGCCTCTACCGGCTGGAGATCCTCGCCGCCCTCGCCAACGCCGTGCTGCTCTTCGGGCTGGCCATCTACGTCGTGGTCGAAGCCGTCCGCCGCTTCGCCGACCCGGCCGAGGTCACCAGCGGCACGATGCTCGTCGTCGCCGTGCTGGGCCTGCTCGCCAACCTCGTCGCCTTCTTCATCCTGCGGGAGGGCTCCAGCGAGAGCCTCAACGTCGAGGGCGCCTACCTGGAGGTGGTCGCCGACACGCTCGGCTCGGTGGGCGTGATCGCCGCCGCGCTGGCGATCCGGGCCACGGGCTGGGAGTGGATCGACCCGGCCGTCGGCGTCGCCGTGGGCGTGTTCATCCTGCCCCGCACCTGGCGGCTGGCCGGGCGGGCCGTGCGGGTCCTGGTGCAGGCGGCGCCGCCGGGCACCGACCTGGAGGGCCTCGGCGCCGAGCTCGAGGCGATCGACGGTGTGGTCGACGTCCACGACCTGCACGTGTGGACGCTCACGTCCGACATGGACGTCGCCTCCGCCCACCTCATGGTCAGCAACGGGACCGACGCCCACAGCGTCCTCGACCAGGCCCGGCTGCTCCTGCGGGAGCGCTACTCGATCGACCACGCCACCCTGCAGGTGGAACCCGACGACCACCGGGGCTGCGACGAACTGACCTGGTGACAGCCGGCGCTTGAGGGACAGGGTTCGGTGCAGGCTGGTCACGGTTCGTGAGAGGCTGAGTGGCCGTGGGATCGGCGCCTGGGGGACCGAACGATGACGTCATCCGTTGACGCCGAGGCACCGGCGCTCGACGCCCTCCTCGAACGCCCGCCGGCGCCGGAGCAGCGCGACGTCGGCCGGGTCGACATGGCACGTGAGCTGGGCTTGGACGGCCTCCGGGGACTGGCCGTCGCCGCCGTCGTGGCCTTCCACCTTGGACGCCTGCAGGGCGGGTTCCTCGGCGTCGACCTGTTCTTCGTCCTGTCCGGGTTCCTGATCACGTCGCTGTTGCTGCGCGAGGCGACGTCACACGGCTCCGTCGGCCTCGGAGCCTTCTGGGCGCGGCGGGCCCGTCGCCTCCTGCCGGCCCTGCTGCTGGCGCTGGTCGGGGTGTCGGTGCTGCTGCTCTGGTTGACGCCCGAGGCGGTCCGGGCGGGGTTCCGGGGCGAGATGCTGGCGACGCTGGGCTACGTCGCCAACTGGGAACGGGTCGTCGCCGATGCCAGCTACTGGGACATCTTCAACCAGCCCTCGCCGCTCGACCACATGTGGTCGCTGGCGATCGAGGAGCAGTTCTACGTCCTCTGGCCGCTGGTGCTCGTCGGCCTGTGCCGGGTGGCGGGGCGGGCTCGGCTGACCCGGGCGGTCGCGGCCGTCTCCGTGGTGGCCGGGGCGGTATCGCTGGTGTGGCTGGCGGCGTCGTACGACCCGCTCGACACCAACTGGGCCTACTTCTCCACCTTCACCCGGCTCGGACCGACGCTGCTGGGTGCAGCCCTGGCAGCGGTCACGATCACCGTGCCCCGGCGGCTCGGCCCGCCGGGCGCGGCCTGGGACGTCGCCGCCCTCGGGGCGTTGGCGGCGATGACATGGCTGGCCGTCGACCTCGGCGGGACCGGCGCCGGCTACTACCGGGGCGGGTTGGTGGTGTTCGCCGTCGCGGCCGTCGTGGCGGTGCGGGCCGTCACGGGCGGGCCGCCGGGCCTGGTGGCGCGGGCGCTGTCGGTCCCGCCGCTGCGGGCGCTGGGGCTCGTGAGCTACGGCGTCTACCTGTGGCACTGGCCGGTCATCGTGTACGCCACCGAGGACCGCACGGGCCTCGACGGGTGGGCGCTCGACCTGCTGTGCATCGCCCTCACCCTCACGCTGGCGACGCTGTCGTACGTGCTGGTGGAGCGGCCGGTGCGACGGGGGGTGGTGCGGGGGCGTCGGCTGCTGGTGGCCGGTGCGGTGGCCTCCGTGATCACGCTGGGAGCCGGCGTCGTGGCGACCCAGGGAACGCCGCTGGCCGACGGCCCGAGCGGCATCCCCAACGGTCCGCTGGCGGGGACCGACACCATCTTCCTGCACGTTCCCGCCTCGGTGCCGCCGGGCGCGACCCGGTTGCTGCTGGTCGGCGACAGCGGAGCGCAGTACCTGGGGCCGGAGCTCGTCGACGTGGCCGGCGAGTCCGGTGTCTCGGTGGCGTTCTCGTCGGAGGTCGACTGCACGCCGGTCAACCCCGAGGGAGTGACGTTGCAGCCGGACGGGTCGATCGTCCGGCGGGAGCCCTGCCACGACCACCGGCGCGCGCTGTGGACGAAGCTGGTGCGGGAGTTCGACCCCGACCTGGTGGTGTTCTACCTGGCGAACGCCGGTGGGATCGGGGAGGCGCGCCTCGACGGCGAGTGGGTCCTCGACTGCGACCCGCCCTACGACCGGTACATCGAGCGGGCGCTGACGTCGGAGATCGACCTGCTCGCCGCCGGGGGAGCGCCGGTCGTGCTGACGACCACGCCGTACATGGCCGTACTCGACGGCCGCAGCGGCCCGCGGACCGACTGCCGCAACGAGACGCTCCACGAGATCGCCGCGGCCCGTCCCGGGACGCAGGTGGTCGACCTCAACCGGTTCGTCACGTCGCAGACGGACACCGGCGTCGCTATGCGCGTCGACTCGACCCACCTGTCGCCCGAGGGCGGCCAACTCGTGTCGCAGTGGCTGCTGCCCCTGGTCCTGCCGTAGGGCTGAAAAGGCACGTAAAACCGGGACGTTCGGCGCTCATGGGCGTATACCGTGGTGCCATCAGCACGATGCGTGGCACCCAAGGTCACCCATGACCCGATCCAAGCAACCCCTCGCCGCCCTCCTCGCCGCCCTCCTCTTCGCCGTCACCGCGAGCTGCAGCACCAACGACAACAACAACGACGACGACGCTGCCGATCCCACGCCGTCCCCAGAGTCCGAGGTAGAGGCCGCCTACCTTGCCTACTGGGAGATGGGCGCCCGGCTGCTCGAGGCCCCAGACCCCGCCGATCCAGAGATCCCGCAACGAACCTCCGGCGAGGCCCTCACGAACCTCGTTAATGGGCTGACGACCCTCAAGGAGACGGATCAGCGATCAGAGCTCGGCCGGATGTATTCACACGACGTGATTGGTGTTCGTGTGGACGGCGCCAGTCGTGCCGAAGTGGACGACTGCGCCGTCGATGACTCGCGGGTCGTCAACGCCACGACGGGTGAGGTCGTTGCAGAGGGCCTGGTCACCGAGCTTCTCCGCGTCACGTTGATTCGTGACGACGAACGTTGGCTGGTCGACCACACCTCCCGTGTCGATGCGTGGGAAGGAGCAACCGATTGCGGTTAGCCCCGTCTAGTTCCGGCCGATGCCTTCGCCGCGTCGCAGTGGCGGTAGCGGTCGCCGCGTGGGTCGCCGCGTTCATGCCGGCCGATGCAGCCTTCGCTCAACAGCCCCCGTCCTCCACCTCGAACTCGATCATTCTTGGTACTGATTCGGACCGGCCGGGGGCGGGGGTCAGGGTGGAAGAGGAGGTTTCGTCGGGCGGGAGGGGTGGGGGGTCGAACGGGGGTGGGTCTCGGGGGAGGGAGTCGGGGTCAGGGAGTGGGAGTGCGCCGGTGGGGACGGGGCGGGCGGTCAACTGCGTGGTGTGGGACACGCCGTGGGCGTTGGCGTGGATGGGGAACCGGATGGAGGGGACGGCGCCGGTCGAGGACGTGGCGTCGCAGAACTTGCGGGTCGGCCAGCCGTACTACAAGGAGTGCCGCTACGCCGACAACGGTCAGGTCGCCTCCTACGACCGCTTCGTCTACCAGCCCAGCACCCCCGACG
>DATHJB010000166.1 GCA_035316325.1 Acidimicrobiales bacterium | reverse complement strand
CCGGTCGAGCCCTCCGCGACGGACCCCCCTTCGGGTCACGAGGTGCGATGGCGGATCCACCAGAAGGTGGCGGCGGCGAGGGTGGCGGCGAGGGCGAGGAAGCCGGCGGTCTCCCAGGCCTGGAGGGTCCAGAACTGGCTGGCGGGGTGCATGGTGACGACGTCGTGGATGCCGAGGTGGTGGGCGCAGGCGTCCCAGGCGCCGTCGCTGCTGTCGCGGGTGAGGTTGCACGCCTCGGCCAGCATGTTGTCGATGCTGCCGCCGGAGACGGGGTTGCCGGCGGCGTCGACCGTCCGACCGGACGTGATCCACGCGCCCGCCGTCGACGCCGATCCCTCGACCGACCCGAACATGACGCTGGGTCGGTTGGCGGTGACGGTGTGGAGGATGTTGGGGCGCACGAAGAGCTGGAAGCTGAACCGCACGACGAGGAACCCGGCCAGCGTCCCGGCCATGGCCGGCAGGGGCCGGCGGATGACAGCGCCCAGCAGCGTGCCCAGCGCCAGGGCGAACAGGGCGTAGGCCACGGGGGCGATCCCACGCTGGCCGAAGTTGGCGGTGCCGATGCGGTTGCCGGTCTCGTCGAACGGCAGGGACCACCACGTGAACAGGAGGCTGAACGCCGCGGTGAGGACCACGGTGACGGCCGCGATGACGGCGAGCTTGACCGCCAGCCAGCGGCGCCGGGTGATGCTCTGGGTCCAGACCAGGCGGTGGGTCCCGGCTTCGATCTCCCGGGCGAGCAGGGGAGCGCCCCAGAACGCCCCGATGAAGGCGGGCACCCCGACGAGCCCGGTGCCCAGTAGCTGCAGCGACTTGTAGAAGGTGGACAGGTCTTCCTCGTCGACGGTGGCGATGTGGTGGCGGGTGGCGACGAGGACGGCAGCCACGACGGCGGTGAGGGCGGCGGCCAGGGCGGCCTGGGCCCGGAACTGGCGCCATGCGAGCCAGGTCATCGCGGCACCTCCACGAGGGCGGGGGTCTCGGCCGGGGGAGGGCCGTCGACCGACCCGGACATGTAGGCGAGGACGAGGTCCTCCAGGCCGATGTCGGAGACCACCCAGCGGGGATCGAGGATCGGGTCGGTGGTCTGCACGACCATCGTCGTCTGCCTTTCGGTGTGGCTGACCTGGACGACCCGCTGGTTGCCGGGCATCCGGCCGGGGTCGCGGCGGGGGCCGGTGAGGAGCTTGTGGCCGGCCAGGAGGTCGTCGACGTCGCCGGCGACCTGCACCCGGCCCTTGGCCACGACGATCAGGTGGTCGCACACCCGCTCGACGTCGGACAGCAGGTGGGAGGAGAGGACGACCGTCGGCGCCCGGTCGGCGGCGAGGCCCATGAGGTCCTGGAGGAACTCGCGGCGGGCCAGCGGGTCGAGGCTGGCCACCGGCTCGTCGAGGATGAGCAGCTCGGGCCGCTTGGCCATGGCCAGGGTGAGCGCCAGCTGCGACCGCTGGCCGCCGGAGAGCCGGCCGGCGCGCTGGCCGGGGTCGAGGTCGAGCCGCTCGACGCGGGCCCGGGCCAGCTCGCCGTCCCACGAGGGGTTCAGCCGCCGGCCCAGCTGCAGGTGCTCGCCCACGCTGAGCCACGGGTAGACGGGGGCGTCCTGGGCCACGAAGCCGACCCGGGCGAGCTGGGCGGCGTCCCCGCCGGGCCGCTCGCCGAGCACCGAGATGGTGCCCTCCGTCGGGTCGAGGAGGCCCACGGCGATGTGCAGGAAGGTCGATTTGCCGGCGCCGTTGGCCCCGACGAGACCCACCACCCGGCCGGCGGGCACCGACAGGGTGCAGCCCTGCAGCGCCCACCGCCGCCCGTAGCGCTTGCCCAGGCCGTCGGCTTCGATCGCACTCGTTTCGGCGCTCACGCCACGCCCTCCTCGGCGGCGGACCGGAAGGTGCTGTCGAACAGCGCGGCGATGCTGTCGTCGTCGAGCCCGGCCCGGCGGGCCTTGGTCAGCCAGTCGACCAGGTCGGACCGCAGCGCCTCGTGGGCGGCCAGCGACGGGTCGGCCAGCGTCCTGGTGATGAAGGTGCCGAGGCCGGGCCGGCCGGCGGCCAGGCCTTCGTGCTCGAGCTCGCGGTACGCCTTGAGCACGGTGTTGGGGTTGATCGCCACCTGGGCGACCACCTCCTTGACCGTCGGGAGCTGGTCGCCCTCGTGCAGCAGGCCCAACCGCAGCGCCTGGCGCACCTGGTGGATCAACTGCCGGAACGGCGCCACGCCGGACCGGGGATCGATGCGGAACTCGATCATCCATCCAGCCATTCAACTAGTTCCATAGATGAATGGTTAATCGCGCGAGGTGCGGCGGGTCAAGCCTCAGATCTCGACGGGTATCGCAACAATTGGTTGCGTGTTCGGCGCGCCGCTCCTATGGTGATGCGCAACTAAACGTTGCACTGACCGGACGGAGATGCAGCCATGGAGCTCGGGACCATCGAGCGAGAGATCTACGTCGACGCACCACCGGCGACGGTGTTCGACGTCGTCAGCAGTCCGGCGCACATCCGCGACTGGTGGAGCGCCGAGACCGACGTCGAGCCCGTGCCGGGGGGAACCGGCCAGCTGACGTGGCGCGACGAGGCGTCGGGGCGGGTCGACGTGGTGCCGATCACCGTTGTGGATGCCGAGCCGCCGCACCGGTTCTCGTTCCGCTGGACGCACGACGCCGGCGAGGTCGCCACCTCCTCGAACTCGATGCTCGTGACGTTCGAGCTCTCCCCCTCGGGCGGCGGGACCGTGCTCCGGCTCACCGAGACCGGCTTCCGAGAGCGTGGCTGGGAGATCGCCAAGCTCGAGGAGACCTACGCCGACCACGGGAACGGGTGGGACTTCTACCTCCCCCGCATCGCCGATCTGGCCGCGCGTCAGGCGTCGTCGCCGTGATGATCGTCATCGACGACGACCTGTGGTCGGCCGTCGGCGACCCGACGCGGCGTCGCCTGCTCGACCAGCTGCTCAGCGACGGCACCGGCACGGCCACGAGCCTCAGCGACCACGTCCCGGTCAGGCGCCAGGCGGTCGCCAAGCACCTGGACGTCCTCGACCGATCCGGACTCGTGCACGCCACGGCCGTCGGGCGCGAGCGGCGGTACCAGGTCGACGAGGCCCAGCTCGCCCGCGCCGTCGCCCAGCTCGCGTCCGTCGGCGCCACCTGGGACGCCCGACTGCGCCGCATCAAGAGGATCGCCGAGGCGATCCAACGATCCCGGACCCAACTGCCGAACAACGAGAAAGAAGGAACGACGATGGTTGACATCCTGCATCGCGTCGGAGCGACCGCTGCTCCGGCCAAGGTGTACGAGGCGCTCACGACCCGGGACGGCCTCGCCGCCTGGTGGACGACCGACACCACGGGCGAAGGCGTCGTCGGTGGCACGATCGGGTTCCGCTTCGGCGACGCGGGCGGCTTCGACATGAAGGTGCTCGACCAGCGCCCCGACGAGCGGGTCGAGTGGGAGGTGACCGACGGCCCCCAGGAGTGGATCGGCACCCGCGTCCGCTTCGACCTGAAGCAGGAGGACGACTACACGATCGTCCAGTTCGCCCACGAGGGCTGGCGTGAACCGGGCGAGTTCATGTCCCACTGCAGCACCAGGTGGGCCACGTTCCTGATGAGCATGAAGCAGCTCGTCGAGACCGGCACCGGCGCTCCCTACCCCAAGGAGGTGAACATCAGCAACTGGACCTGATCGCGCGTCACCCACGCTCACGAGGGACTCTCCGCCGCCGGGGTCGGAGAGTCCCTCGTGGCGCGGTCGGCGTGGCACGAGTTGCGGGAGGCAGCCCGCACGGTCGTGGGGGCTACTTCGGGTCGCGGTTGAAGGTCGAGGTCGACCAGAAGTAGCCGAGCACCGCGAGACCCAGGCACCAGACGACGGCGAGCCACCCGTTGTGGCCGATCTCGCTGCCGAGCAGCAGGCCCCGCATGGTTTCGATGGCGGGCGTGAACGGCTGGTACTCGGCGATCGGCTGGAACCAGCCGGGCATGGAGTCGACCGGGGTGAAGGCGCTGGAGATGAGCGGCAGCAGGATCAGCGGCGTCGCGTTGTTGCTGGCGGCCTCGGCGTTCGGGCTGGTCAGGCCCATGCCGACAGCGATCCAGGTGAGTGCCATGGCGAAGAGCACGAGCAGCCCGAACGCCGCCAGCCACTCCAGGGCGGTTGCGTCCGTGGACCGGAAGCCGATGGCCACGGCGACGGCGCCCACGACGACCACGCTCGTGATCGACTGCAGCACGCTGCCGACGACGTGCCCGACGATCACCGAAGGGCGGTGGATCGCCATCGTGCGGAAGCGGGCGATGATGCCCTCGGTCATGTCGTTGGAGACGGATACAGCGGTTCCGACCACGGTGCTGCCGATGGTCATCAGCAGCAAGCCCGGGACGACATACGCGATGTAGGCGGAGCGGTCCGGACCGCCGCCGATGCCCGAGCTCAGTGCGTCGCCGAAGATGTAGACGAAGAGCAACAGCAACATGATCGGGGTGAGCAGCAGGTTCAGGGTGAGGGACGGATAGCGCCGCGCGTGCAGGAGGTTGCGGCGCAGCATCGTGGACGAGTCGCGTACGGCGAGGGAGAGGGAGCTCATCGGACAGCCTCCTCGGGCTGGCTGGGCTGGCTGGGCTGGCTGGGCTGCGGGGCGGTGCCCGACTGGCTGGGCTGGCCGGTGCCGGTCAGGGCGAAGAACACGTCGTCGAGGTCGGGGGTGTGCACGGTCAGGTCGTCCGCCTCGATGCCGGCCGAGTCCAGCCGGTCGAGGATGGAGCGCAGCGCGCGCTGGCTGCCGTCGCTGGGGATCTGCAGCGACAGGGCCTCGTCGTGCCGGGTGACCTCGCGCAGGGCGAGGGCGGCGCTCTGGTACGCGGCCGGGTCGGCGAACCGCAGCCGCACGTGCCCGCCGGGGATCAGCCGCTTCAGCTCCTCGGCGGTGCCCTGGGCGGCGATCCTGCCGTCGTCGAGCACGGCGATGCGGTCGGCGAGCTCGTCTGCCTCGTCGAGGTACTGCGTGGTGAGGAACACGGTGACGCCGTCGGCGACCAGCTCGCGGATGATCTGCCACATGTTGTGCCGGGAGCGCGGGTCGAGGCCGGTGGTCGGCTCGTCGAGGAAGATGATCCGCGGGTTGCCGACCAGCGTCATGGCGAGGTCCAGGCGGCGCTTCATGCCGCCGGAGTAGGTGGAGGCGGGCTTCTTCGCCGCCTCGACCAGGTCGAAGCGCTCCAGCAGCTCGGTGGCGGTGCGCCGCCCCTCGCTGCGGGAGAGGTGGTGCAGGTCCGCCATGAGGAGCATGTTCTCCTCGCCGGTGATCAGGTTGTCGACGGCGGAGAACTGGCCGGTGACGCCGATCGCGGCGCGCACCGCCTGGGGGTCGGTGGTCAGGCTGTGGCCGCCGATGTGGATGTCGCCGGTGCCCGGGTCGGCGGAGATGAGGGTGGAGAGGATCTTCACGGCGGTGGTCTTGCCGGCGCCGTTCGGGCCGAGCAGGGAGAAGATCGTTCCTTCGGGGACGGCCAGGTCGACGCCGTCGAGCACGACCTTGTCGCCGTAGGACTTGCGCAGCCCGTTCGCCGCGATGGCCACGTTGGTCATGAGAGGTGCTCCTCAGAGGCTGCGGGCGACGATGTCGCCGTAGGCAGTGGTCGCGTGGATGTTCAGCCCGGCGGCGGCGCCGTCGGTGTTCTCGAGCGCGTTGTGGATCCGGCCGTAGCTGGTGCCGGCGTCCAGGGAAGCGGAGACGCCGTGGGCGGCGCCGACCGACACCTCGCCGGACTGGGTGCTCAGCACGACCGTGCCGTGCACGGCCTCGGCGATGTGGATGTCGCCCTTCTGGGTGCTGATCTCCGCGGGGCCGCCCAGGCGGCCGACCGAGACGTCGCCGGCGAAGAGGGTGAGGCGGGCGCTCGCGGTCTCGTCGAGCTTGACCGAGCCCTGCGCGCCCTCGAAGGCGACGTCGCCGAGCCGTCCGACGCCCCGGAGCTCGGCGCTGGCCGCCTTCGCCTCGATGCGGGAGCCGGCGGGCAGCTGGACGGTCACCTCGACGGATCCGGAGCTGCCGAGGATCCGGTTCTTCGCCGGTGAGGCCTCGATCCGCAGGACGCCGTCGCCGTAGTCGACCGTGGTCTGCTCTGCCGCCTTCACGTCGCGGCCCTTCGAGGCGTCCGCGGGCAGGACCTCGACGGTCGTGTCGGCCCGGTCGGCGGCGATGAACCGGAAGCGCCCCTGGGGGATGTCGAGGACGGCGGAGACCGGGGCGGGGGTGTCGAACTTCTGCATCGAGCTCTCCTTCGGCTTGTTGTTTCTGACAACGGAAACGCTACGTTGCGTTCGCAATTCTGGCAACCTAGTCGTTGCGTCCAAATGGCATCATTGGAGGTCACAGCTAGCAGATTGTTGCAATGGTCGCCGATCTAATGCAACAAAGGTCGTGCTGTTCGTTGCAATAGATTAGAAATGAACGCTATGGTGGAGACACCGAGGACCACGAAGGAGACCGCGATGCCGGGAGGCAGGCTCACCCAGCAGGAACGCCAGCAGATCGGGCTGGGACTGGCCGACGGCCTCGCCTACGCGGAGATCGCCAGACGTCTCGACCGCCCCACCTCGACGATCACGCGTGAGGTGATGCGGAACGGCGGGCCCACCGCCTACCGCGCCGACCTGGCCCACCGCGCCACCGAACGCCGCGCCCACCGGCGCAGGCCGGCCGCTCCCCGAGGGCCGCAGGCGCCCCCGCAGGCCCACGGACGCGACGCCGAGGCCGTGCGCGAGTACGAGGAGATGTTCACCACCATCCTCATGCAATCGGGCGTGCCCAAGATGATGTCCCGGGTGCTGGTCTGCCTCTACACCACCGATGCCGGCAGCCTCACCGCGTCCGAGCTCGTCCAGCGCCTCCAGGTCAGCCCGGCGTCCATCTCCAAAGCGATCACGCTCCTCGAAAGCCAGGCCCTGGTCCGCCGGGAACTCGACGAACGCCGCCGCGAGCGCTACATCGTCGACGACGACGTCTGGTACCAGTCGATGATCGCCAGCGTCCGGGCCAACACCCAGCTCGCCGAGGCCGCACGGCAGGGGGTCGGCATCCTCGGCCCCGACACCCCGGCCGCCGCCCGCCTCGAGAACATCGCCCGCTTCCTCGACTTCGTCGGCGAGAGCATCACCCGCGCCGCGGAGCAGTCCCGCGAGATCCTCTACACGAAAGCCGAAGCGACCTCAGGCGGCACTGCCAAGCCAAGTTCAGATCGCAAATAGACGTCCCGGGTCGGACGGGTCGGGCCGGGACGGTCGCCGTTCGGCGAGTCCATCTCTAGGCTCCGGATCGGCGGTACGACGGAAGCCTTGGCCATGTTGCTCGGCCGGACCAGAGAGCGAGAGGCGCTCAGGGGCCTGCTCGACACGGCGCGTTCGGGGCGCAGCGGCGCGCTCGTGGTGCGCGGGGAGGCCGGGATCGGCAAGACCGCGCTGCTCGACTTCGCCGTCGACACGGCACCCGACTTCGCGATGGTGCGCGCCAGCGGCGTGGAATCGGAGATGGAGCTGCCGTTCGCGACGCTGCACCAGCTGTGCGGGCGGATGGCCGATGGCCTCGAACGCCTGCCCGGCCCGCAGGCCGTGGCGCTCGCGGTCGCGTTCGGACTGCGGCCCGGTGGGCCCCCCGACCGTTTCCTCGTCGGGCTGGGTGTGCTCGGCCTCCTGTCCCAGCTGACCGAGGACCAGCCGCTCCTGTGCGTGGTCGACGACGGGCAGTGGCTGGACCGGGCGTCGGTGCAGACCCTGGGCTTCGTGGCCCGCAGGCTGGACGTCCAGCCCGTCGCCCTGGTCCTCGGGGTGCGCGACGACGACGTCCGGGAGCTGGGTCAGGCGCCGCTGGTGCTGGCCGCATGGCACGGTGACGAGCGACGTGCGGGCGGGTCGATCGCGTCGCTGGTCGGCGACGCGACCACCCGCGGGGAAGGGGGCGCGGGACACCCACGATCCGGAGGTAGTACCGCATGTACGTTCCCAAATGGCTGCTCCACATGCTCATCGCAGCGGGTGCCGTGTTCGCCGGCTGGATGGCCAAGGACGCGCTGAGCGGGGCCTCGCCCACCTCGGCCGAGCCGGAAGAGCAGAACCAGGCCGCACTCGTCGAGGCCCTGCGATCGATGTCGTCCGACGCAAGCGACGGGCCCGACACACCGCCGAGCGTGGAGCTGACCATCGTGATGGGCCCCGACGGGCAGCCCACCGCGCTGTCGGCGAACGTCGCCGGGACCAGCCGGACCGGCGGCGGCGAGGCACCCGGCGTCAGCGGCACGGCCAGCCCGACCGACACGGCCGGCACTGCCGTCGACACGGCCGGCCCAGCCGCCGCCACGGCCGACACGGCCGGCCACCTCGTCGCCACCACGGGATCGGGATCGGCCCCGACGCCGGGCCCGCTCGTCGTGGGCGGGTCGAGGGTGTGGGCTCAGTCGCCCGCATCGTCCGGCGGACTCGTGTTCCACCTGACACCCGAGGTGGCGGTCACGGCCATCGGCGAGAACATCGTCATCGCCTACGACGACTCCGTGGTGCTGGTCGGCGACGACGGCCGCCTCACCGCCAACACCGGCGACGCCGGCAAGGGCGGTGTGGTCGCGCTCGACGCCCAAGGTTCCGAGTTCTCGTCGAACTTCGACCCGGACGGCACAGGCACCGGCCAGGCGGCAGCAGGCTCCCCGCTCGCTTCGAGCGGCACGGGTGCCGGCGCCGGCCCTGGTGCGCTACCGCCCGACGCGAACCCGGTGGTCAGTCCGCCGATCTCGTCCGGTGCCGATCGCCCGGTCGACATCGCCGGGTACGAGGACCACAGCCTCGACATCCGTGGCCAGCACAACGTGGTGACCTACGACGACTCCAACGTCTTCATCGACCGGAACGGCACGATCAACTCGAACACGGGTGACACCGACTCCGCCGGCCTCAACGCCGTGGACACGGTGGGATCCGAGGTCACCGCGGGCGACCACTGCGACGACGGGTGTGACGACGAGAGCATCATCGGCGCCCAGGCCGGTCACTTCGACGAGGGCGACGAAGCCGACGACACCGGCGACGACGAGGACGAAGAGGCCGACGAGAGCGACGACGGCGACGTCAGCGATCCCGTCGAGCCGCCCGAGTCCCGCGAGGATGCCGGTACGGGAACCACCCTCGAGGCGCCCCCCGCCGACGACGCGCTCGTCATCGGCGGCGACGGCTACGACGACCTGGGCGTGCAACTCGACGGCAACGACAACGTGGCGACCTACGACGACTCGAACGTCGTCATCGGCGGCACGGGCGACGTCAACGCACAGATCGGCGACAGCGACACCGGCGGCACGGTGTCGATGGACACCGTCGACTCCGAGCTCCACGGCGGCAACTCCCGCTAGCTGTCGACCCCCTCCACGTTCATCACCGCTCAGCCAGCTCCGGCCCCCGACGCGTCAGCGACCGTAGGGCGGTACGGTCTCCGGTTTCGTCCGCAGTGAGGGGAGTCTTCATGAAGTCAGTCGTTCGGTTGGCCCTGGTCGGTGCTGTGGGCCTCGTAGGGATGCTGTGTGCTACCCCGTCGGCGGGTGCGTTGCCGGCGACCAGGACCATCTGTGTCGGACACGACCTGTACATCTTCACGAGTGAAGGCGGTACGGGAGTCATCTACGACTCCGTCCGCTGCGCCTGAACCGCCTCGTCGGGAGCGGTCCCCGTGGGGGGCCGCTCCCGGTGGTGGCCACCGATCCGGCTCGAGATCGACGTGGGACGCGGGATACTCGATGGCGTGCGCGTGGGTATCGCTCATCATTTCGGCTGGGCCGTGGCTGTCACGGCATCGGACGACCACGAGGTCGTGGGCCGCCGGAGGATCGAACTGATCGAACCCGGCATGCCGACGGCGCCGATCCACCACGAGGGCAAACCTCTCGACGATGCCGCCACCGCGGCGCTGGTCGCGGAGGTTCGGGCGTCGGCGAGACGGGCGACGGCAGCTTCACTCGAAGAGATCGCGACCGAAGCTCCCGAACCGATCGTGTCGATGTCGCTGCGCGGTTGGCCGCTCGACTTCCCCGACGACATCGCCGTCCAACGTCGCGCACCCTACGAGTCCCACGCGGACTCGATCATGTACCGCCAGGTGCTGGCTGACCTTGGACGCGCCCGGGGTTGGGACGTCCACCTCTACGACGCCAAGGAGGTCGAGAGCCAGGCGACGCGCATCCTCGGTGAGCGAGCCGACGTGGTGCTCCGCGGTCCGCGGGCGACACTGGGACCGCCGTGGGCCAAGGACCACCGGATGGCGCTCGCCGCGACGGTCGTGGCCGGCTGAACGCGACGACAGCCCCGTCGAGCGACGGGGCGGCGTCGGTGGTCGGTGATCGGTGGTCGGTCAGCGGGCGTGGTGGGGGAGGCGGGCGGCGATGGCGGGGATGACGATGGCAGCGGCCACGACGTGGGTGGCGATGAGGACGAGCCTGGTCGCGGCTGTGGCCGACACGGCGAGGTCGGGCACGACCGACAGCACGGTGAGGGCGACGGTGGCGACGGTGAAGGTGCGCTGGGGCTTGGCGGCCCAGCGAGCCAGCGCCTTGGCGAGCACGACGCCGATCGCCGCGCCCAGGAGCGTCATCTGGACGAAGCCCGCCAGGGGGATCTGCTCGCCGTCGATGGCGAGGGGCACGTCGGCGGCCAGCGCGGCGGCAGCGACGACGGTGGTGGCCAGGGCGGCGATGACGCCGGCGCGGGCACCGGTCCGCCAGAGCGGCGTGGTGCGGGACTCGGTCGTGGTGCGGGGCTCGGAGACCGTGGGGTTCATGACGGTGGCGGTTGCGGTGGCGTTCATCGGGCTTCCTCCTGTTGTGGGGCCGGCCATCCCGACCCTCGCCCCCTACACGAACGCGATCGACCGCGATCGACAGGTCCCGCAGAAAACTTCTCGGGATCCCGAGGAAGCCGCAGAACCCGCGGCGCCGGGCTTCGTCGCCGACCCTGTCGATCGGCATCGATGCGGTTCGTGTAGAAGGTGTCCGGCACCGACGTCGGGCCCGAACGAGGAGAACCAGCGATGCCCGTGTACATGCTTTCCGTTCACACGGTCGAGGGTGAGGACAACTACTCGTCGCCGGAGGAGATCCAGGAGGTCTTCGGCATCGTCGACGACTTCAACACCAAGCTCCAGGAGCAGGGTGTCTGGGTGTTCGGCGGGGGCCTCCACCCGGTCGACACCGCCACGGTCGTCGACGCCAGCAAGGGTGGCGATGCCCTGACCACCGACGGTCCCTTCGCCGAGGCCAAGGAGCACATCGGCGGGTTCTGGGTCATCCAGGCCCCCGACCTCGACGCCGCCCTGAAGTGGGCCGCCGAGGCCAGCGTCGCCTGCCGCCAGCCTGTCGAGGTTCGCCCGTTCCAGGACGACACCGAGGGATGAGCAGCGTCGGCCCGACCGACGTCGAGCGCGTCTTCCGCTCCGAGTCGGGCCGTGCCGTCGCCAGCCTGATCCGCCTTCTCGGCGACATCGACCTCGCCGAGGAGGCCGTCCAGGACGCCTTCGTCACCGCCATCCAGCGCTGGCCCGAGACCGGGCTGCCGCCCAGCCCGGCCGGCTGGATCATCACCACAGCCCGCAACCGGGCTATCGACCGCATCCGCCGGGAGTCGACCCGCGACCACCGGCAAACCGAGGCCGTGCGCCTGCACGCCTCCGACGACGAGCCACCCGAGGAGGTGGGACCCGTGGCCGACGACCAACTCCGCCTCATCTTCACCTGCTGCCACCCGTCCCTGGCCCCGACCGCCCAGGTCGCGCTGACGCTGCGGCTCGTCGCCGGGCTGCAGACGCCCGAGATCGCCCGCTCGTTCCTCGTCCCAGAGGCGACGATGGCCCAGCGTCTCGTCCGCGCCAAGAACAAGATCCGGGCCGCCAAGATCCCCTACCGCGTCCCGTCCGACGCCGAGCTGCCCGACCGGCTTCGCCCGGTGCTCGCCGTCGTGTACCTCGTCTTCAACGAGGGCCACGTGTCGACCTCAGGTGACGACCTCGTGCGGGCCGAGCTGTGCGCCGAGGCCATCCGCCTCGCCCGCCTCCTCGTCGAGCTCATGCCCGACGAGGCCGAGGCGTGGGGCCTGCTCGCCCTGCTGCTGCTGACGGAGTCGCGCCGCCCCGCCCGCACCGACGCCGACGGTGCCCTGGTCCGCCTCGCCGACCAGGACCGTTCCCGCTGGGACCGGTCGCTGATCGCCGAGGGTCAGGACATCGTCCGGGCCTGTCTCCGGCGCGACACTCCCGGTCCGTACCAGATCCAGGCCGCGATCGCCGCCGTCCACAGCGACGCCGAGGCCGCGGCCGACACCGCCTGGAACCAGATCGTCGCCCTCTACGACCACCTCCTCACGCTGGCGCCGACGCCCGTCGCGGCCCTCAACCGGGCGGTCGCCGTGGCCGAGCGGGACGGGCCGGCAGCCGCGCTTGCCGACCTCGAGGTCCTCGCCGACGCGCTCGACGGCTACCACCTGTTCCACGCCACCCGGGGCGACGCCCTCTACCGGCTCGGTCGCCACGACGAGGCCGCCGCCGCCTTCGAGCGGGCCATGGCCCTCACCAGCAACGCCGCCGAGGTCGAGCTGCTGCGCCGCCGCCGCGACGCCACCGCCTCGCCGGATATCTGACGGGGCGTCAGATCTGTCGCTACCCTTCGGCGCATGATCTCGACGGTTGTGTGGGGGACCGGGAACGTCGGGCGGGCGGCGATTCGGGCGGTCGAGGCGCATCCGGCCTTGGAGCTGACGGCGGTGGTCGTCCACAGCGCCGAGAAGGTGGGCCGTGACGCCGGCGAGCTCGGTGGGCTGGAGCACGAGGTGGGCGTCGCCGCCACCGACGACGTCGACGCGGTGCTGGCGACCCACCCGCAGGCCGTCGTGTACGCGGCGTCCGGCGACATCCGGCCCGACGAGGCGCTGGCCGACATCGTGAAGGCGATCCGGATCGGGGCCGTGGTCGTCACGCCGGCCCTCTACGCCCTCTACGACCAGCGCAACGCCCCGCCCGAGATCCGGCAGCCGGTCCTCGACGCGATCGCGCACGGCCACGGCTCGCTGTTCGTCTCCGGCGTCGACCCCGGTTGGGGCAACGACGTCCTGCCGCTGCTGGTCAGCGGGCTCGGCACCACCGTCGACGTGATCCGCTGCCAGGAGATCTTCGACTACTCCACCTACGACCAGGAGGACTCCGTCCGCTACCTGGTCGGCATGGGCCAGCCCATGGATTACGAGCCGCCGATGCTCGCCCCGACGGTCCCCACCATGGTGTGGGGCGGGCAGGTGCGGCTGATGGCGCGGGCGCTCGGCGTCGAGCTCGACGAGGTCCGCGAGACCCTGGATCGCCGCCCGCTCGAGGCGACCGTGAGCACCAAGACGATGGGCGACTTCGAGGCCGGCACCCAGGGTGCGGTGCGCTTCGAGGTGCAGGGCATCGTCGACGGCGCGCCCCGCATCGTCATCGAGCACGTCACCCGCATCCACCCCACCTGCGCACCGGACTGGCCCACGCCGCCCGACGGCGACGGGGCGCACCGGGTGGTCATCGAGGGCCGCCCGCGCATCGAGGTCACGGTCGAGGCCACCGACGAGGGCGGCAACCGCGCCGCCGGCGGGAACGCCACGGCGGTCGGTCGGCTGGTGAGCGCCATCGACTGGCTCGTGGACGCCGACCCCGGGCTCTACGACGCGCTCGACGTCCCGTTGCGTCCGGCCGTCGGCAAGCTGGGAGGGAAGTGACCGTGCACATCGACATCCCCGACGGCAAGGACGCCATCGAATACGTGTGGGGCGAGATGGTCCCCGGCATCGGGATCGCCGCCTCGAAGTTCTCGATGGCCGTGTACGCCCACACCACCCTCGGCCTCCGGGAGTTCGAGGCCGCCCGCCTGCGGATCGCCCAGATCAACGGGTGCCTCTTCTGCCTCGACTGGCGGACCGAGCGCGACGGCGAGAAGGTCGAGCCGGAGTTCGCCGACTCGGTGGGCCAGTGGCGTACGACCGACGCCTTCGACGACCGCACCCGTCTCGCCGCCGAGTACGCCGAGCGCTACGCCGTCGACCACCACGGCCTCGACGACGAGTTCTGGTCCCGGATGACCGCCCACTACAGCCAGGCCGAGGTCGTGGAGCTGAGCATGTGCCTCGGCTCGTGGCTGGCGTTCGGTCGACTCAACCACGTCCTGGGCCTCGACACG
>DATHJB010000165.1 GCA_035316325.1 Acidimicrobiales bacterium | reverse complement strand
GCGCGGCGACGAGCTCGGCCTGGGGCATCGCTACGAGCTGGTGAAGGGCTGCCTCATCGAGCTGGTGGACGGCTACTGGGTGCCGCTCCAGGACCTCGAGGGATCATGAAGGTGATCCGCCACCTCGGCTCGTACGCCCTGACGTTTCTGGTGATCGCCGCCGCCGTCGTCTTCGTCGTCGTGTTCATCGCCGGCATCCGGGCAACGGTGAGGGGCTCGTGATGTGGCTCTACGAGGCGGTCGCTGTGGGACCCCCCTCGAGGGGAGCTCGTCACGGGCCGCCGGCGGGTGGGCGTCTCCGTGGGAGCTTGAGGCCGCCGAGGACGATGCGGCGCAGCAGCCGGCGGGTGAAGGGCTCGGGCGCCGGTTCGAGGCCCAGGAGCCCGTGCAGGGCGTCCTGGTGGCCGGTGAACAGGGTGAGTCCGCAGAGGCCGGCGACGCCGGCGCACGCACTGCGAGGCGCGCCCCAGATGGATGAGCGGGTGGCCGGTGAGGTGCTGCCACTCGGTGGCGAAGTCGGCGACCTGTTCGATGGCGGGGAGCCGATCGTCGAGGCGGTGGCCGTCGGGTTGGACCGCGACGGCGGTGAGCATGCCGGTGGGGTCGCCGAGGACGTTGGCGAAGTGGCGGGCCTCGCTGCGGCCGACATAGGACGTGCTGAGGGTGTGCACGGCCCCGCGCACCATCCCGGCGGCCGCCATCGCGGGCCAGTTCGACTCGAACCGCGGGTCGACGCCGGCGATGCCCGTGGTGGCGGGGCACCAGCCGAGGCGGTGGCCGGCGCCGGCGACCTGCGACCAGTCGACGGCCTCGTGCCAGGGGCGCACATCGGGGCCGGAGAACGGCATGACGTCGCGGAGCTTACGATCGGCTCCCCGCCGCCACGGAGCGTGGCACGCTATGGCACGGCCAGGCACTACAAGTTGGTCAAGACGGTGTCTGATCAGCGTGTTTACTAGCCAACCGGGTGCGCCGCTGGCAGCCTTCACCCATGGATCGGTCGGGTAGCGCTCCCTCGTTGCTCGCCTACCGGGTTGAGGACGCGGCCCGTGAGCTGTCGATGTCCCGCCGGCAGGTCTACCGGCTCCTGGCCACCGGCGAGCTGCTCGCCCGCAAGACCGGTTCCCGGACGTTGATCGAGCGGGTCGAGCTCGTGCGCTTCCTTCGACGGCAACGCCAGTACCGGCCGTCGGGCGCGGCGTGAGCCCGGTGCGGCGTGGCGCTGCTCCCAACGACGGTCTCCATCCAACGCCTCACCGAGACCCTGCGCGCGCTGGGCGAAGCGCCCGCCAAGGGGCAGCCGCGCCGCATCGACGACCTCGAGGCCCGGCTGGTCCGGGCGGTCCAACGGGACGGCACAGGCGTGTCGGTCCCGGATGGCTACCCGACCGGGACTCTCGGCGGCGGCGGCCGTGGCGGGCCGGTCGTCGCCGTCGAGGCGGATGAGAACGGGCCGGCCGACGTCGTCGCGGTGACCTCCGTCGAGGGCACGGTGATAGCGCGGATCGAGCCTGACGAGCGGGCAGTGAGACAGCTTCGTGACCGCCATCACGAGCTCACCGTCCGCGCCGTCCAGGCGGTCGACTCCGCTGTCGCCGGCGTCCAGAGGGCGTTCGGCGCGTTGGCGTCGCTCGACGACCTCCTCAAGACCGGGCCGCCGGCGCCGAAGACCTGCGACCACTGCACCCGCAAGCGCGGCAAGGGCTGGGATCGCCCCATCTACGCCACCGGCACCGTCGGCGACCGCCTCGAACGCGCCAAGGCGCTCTGCGAGGCCTGCCACAGCTTCGTGCGCCAGACGGCGGCCGCCGGCTCCCGGGCCGGGTACCTCCCGAGCGACAAGCAGATCAGCGACCACGAACAACGAGGCCGCTGGCGCATCCACGTGACCTGAGCGAATTCCAAACTCCAAACCAGCGTCTAGCTGGACAAACGCAGGTGGCGTGTTACGGTGCCGGCAGGTTCGACACGTACGTCGATGCTTCAGCCGTCCGAGACATGACCGCTCGGGCGGCTGTTGCGCGTTTGGGGGCCGGTCGCCATCAGCCCCCGCTGGGGGAGGGGAGGCGCCATGACCAGGCCGCCGACGAACAAGGGCCGGAAGTTCCCGGCCGAGCCGCTGACGCGCGACGAGGTGCTGCAGCTGCTCGCCGCGGCGTCGCGCCGGAGCCTGACCGGGATCCGGATGCGGGCCCTGATCGCCGTGCTGTTCGGGGCCGGGCTGCGCCTGCAGGAGTGCCTCGATCTCGAGCCCCGGGACATCGACACCGTCGCCCAGACGGTGCGTGTCCGGGAGGGCAAGGGCCGCCGGGCCCGCACGGTCGGCATCGACGCCTACAGCTGCGCCCTGATCGACCTGTGGATGGCCACGCGCCAGGCCCTCGGCCTCGGCGCCCACCACCGCGTGTTCGCCACCTACTCGGCCGGTCAGCACGGCCGGCCGCTGCAGCCCCGCTACGTGCGGGCCGCGCTGGCCCGGATTGGCGCCCGGGCGGGGTTGACGAAGCGGATCCACCCGCACGGCCTGCGCCACTCGCTGGCCTCGGACATGGCCGACTCCGGAGCATCGGTGTACGAGATCAAGGACCAGCTCGGCCACAAGTCGCTCGCCACCACCGACCGCTACATCCACGACCTGCGCCCGACCGTGCTGCTCGACCACATGCGCCAGCGCAGCTGGAACGAGCCAGACACCGTCGGCGCCGGCAGCCGGGACGTCGCCCTGCGCCAGGCCGTCGAAGGCCTCGGCCAGGTCCTCGAGGTCCTCCGTCAGGTCCTCGACGTCGACCAGGCGGCCGCTGGGGCCCGGCCACGTCGAAACGGTGCCCTCGAGCGGGCGCACGCCGCGGCATGACCCCGTACTACGACGACGGCCAGATCACGCTCTACCACGGTGATTGCCGCGAGGTGCTCCCGAGCCTTCCTCGCGACTCGGTCGACCTCATCGTCACCGACCCGCCCTACGGCGTGAACTGGCAGAGCAACCACCGCACCAACAAGCTGGCGCGGATCAACGGCGACGGCGACAAGGCCGACGAGCTCGTCGAGGCCGGGTTGGCGGCGAGCCTCCGGCTGCTCCGCAGCCACCGGCACCTGTACGTCTTCGGTCGACCTGACCTGTCCGGCCTGCCGATCGGCACCACCGCCGAGCTCGTCTGGGACAAGGCCATGTTGGGCATGGGCGATCTCTCGCTGCCCTGGGGCCCGAGCTGGGAGCCGATCACTTTCGGGGTCTATGTGTCCCGGCCGTCGGGCCGAGCGGCAGGCGATGGGCGTCTCGCAGCCCGGTTGCGGCGCGGCAGCATCGTGCGTGTGCCACGGGCGAACGCCGGGCAGCTGGAGGACCGTCACAGCCCGCATGCGACGCCCAAGCCGGTAGTGCTCCTGCGGCAGCTCATCGAGTCGTCGTCGATGCTCGGCGAGACCGTCCTCGACCCGTTCGCTGGTCGTGGGTCCACCCTGCTCGCGGCCCAGGCCGAGGGACGCCAGGCGATCGGTATGGAGATCGACGAACGCCACTGCGAGAAGGCGGCGGGAGACCTCGCAGCCCTGGCTGCGCCCAGATAGTGCCGCTTCTCAAGGGAAGCGGTCCTCTCTCGCTGCCTAGATGCCCCACTCCGGAGCAAAGCGGTACGAAACTCGCGACCATGATCAACCTGGACCTCAGCGAACGGCACCCCAGCACCCGGCAGATCGCCCGCTGGTTCGAGCATGACCACCTGCCCGAGCACCTGCAGCCGGTCGCCGCCGAGTGCGCAGGCCTCGCCGAAGAGATGATCGGCCGGCTGCCCGACGGGCCCGAGCTCACCACCGGCCTGCGCAAGCTGCTCGAGGCCAAGGACTGCTTCGTCCGGTCCCTCGTCGGCGACTTCCACCCGGCCATCGAGCGTCCAAACCCCTCCGGGTTGAGCATGTAGCCATGACCCGCACCGTCACGCACACGCGCACCGACGTGGACCTGTGCCAGCGCTGCGAACACCCCGCCGACTGGCATCGCCACGACGACACCTCGCACCCCAACGAGGGCGGCCACAACAGCCACGGCGAGAACGTCGGCGAGGGCGCGGAGTGCCCGTACCGGTGCCTCGGCTACGACTGCACCGCCGACGGCCCCGTCCCTCCATCTGGCCGGGCGTGCGGCTGCCCCGACATGGTGCACCCATGAGGATCAGGATCGAGTCCACCACCAAGGTCGTCGAGGTCAACGGCGTGCCCGCCCGCATCTGGGAGGGCCACACCGAGAGCGGCATCCCGATCCACTGCATGATCACCCGCATCGCCGTCGACGTCGCCGAGGACCAGGCCCAGTTCGAGGAGGAGCTGGCCCAGTGCCGGCCACCACGCAACCGGGACATCGAGGCCTACCCAATGCGGATGCTGCTCTAGGCCCGTCGGCACGAAGATTGGGCTCCCCGAAGATGCACCAGGGCGGGATCTTCCCCGGCCAGCCACCCGAGGCCCATTCGCCGGCGTCGGCGTACTTCGCCCTCGAGGACCTGCTGTCGCCTGCGTACTTCCTCAGCCCGCCGCCGGCGCAGGGCGTGCGCCTGGTCATCGAGGGCCGGGATGGGATCCGGACGACCTGGGAGATGTCGGAGCTCCGGGCGCAGTGGCTGCACTCGGTGCTCCAGGGACGGCCGGTGCGGGTCATGTCGGTGGCCACCTACTGAACCGATGGGACCGGGACGAAACAGGAGGGCCCGGCCCGGTGGCTAGTGGGCTGAGGCCACCACCTACCGAGGGGTGACCCATGACCACCACGGCTCGGCTAGTGCCACCGGGCTGGGTGCGGTCGCAGCCGCTGGGCGCCGTCATCGTCCTCTACTACGAGGACGGCTCGATCCGCATCGAGCATGCCTGCAGGGTGATCGACGACACGCAGATCGTGTGCGCCCCGGCCCTACGCCTCGGCGACGGCCACTCGGTGGTGTCGTCGGATCCGCTGACCGTCGTGCCGTCGATCCTGTGCCCAGACTGCGGGCTGCACGGCTTCATCACCGCCGGCGCCTGGTCGCCAGCGTGAGCTCATGGGCGAAGGGCAGCACTCGTCGATGGCGCCGTACCCGCGCCCAGGTCCTGGCCCGTGACGGGTACCGCTGCCGCATCCAGCTCGACGGCTGCACCGGCGTGGCCACCCACGTGCACCACGTCCATGGCAGGGCAGTCACGGGCGACGACCCCGCGCACCTGGTCGCCGCGTGCGAGTGGTGCAACCTGTCGACCGGCGATCCGACCAAGGCACCCGACCCTCAACCGAAGCCGAGGACGCGGTGGTGACCGACTGCGCCACATCGCCGATGCGATCAGCGCGACGCCCGCCGTTTTTCCCCATGGGGCCCGGGCCCTGGACACCGAGCTGTCCGGAGTTTCTCTCTCCCCGCACCCCGCCCCCGTGAGCCCGGATCGCCCCTGATCGCCCCGGAGCGTGGCCTATGGGCACGAATCGTGCAGGATCGGGGCCGATCGCTCGGGCCTTGGCGAAGGCGCTGCGGGCGGCGACGGTCGACGACCGCGACGCCGCCACGGTCGCCCTGGCGAAGCGCCTCGCTGCGCTACTCGACGAGTCAGCGCCGCGGTCGGCGTACGAGGAGCACCTGCTCAAGGTGGCGCGCGCCGTGGCCAGCTGCGATGAGCCTGACGACGAGGTGGACCGGGCGCTGCGGAAGATCGCCGACGCCCTCGGGCGTCACTCCGTGGCGTCGGATCTCGGTCCGAAGTACCTGGCGACCCTGACGGCGCTGGGGCTGACACCGGCCGCACGGGGCACGAAGGAGGGTGGCCAGGTTGTCAGCGGCCCGAGCAAGCTCGACGAGCTGCGGGCTCGACGTGGCCCAGGTACTGGGTAGCACGACACCCCGGCTGTGGACGCCGCCACTGCGCGAGCTGACCCCCGCCACGTCCTACGGGTTCGACGTCATCGAGTTCGCCGACGCGGTGCTGCGCCACCCGCTCGACCCGTGGGAGCAGTGGCTGGTCATCCACGGCTGCGAGCTGCTCCCCACCGGGCTTCCCCGGTTCCGGAAGCTGCTGGTCTGCGTCAGCCGCCAAAACGGCAAGACGCTCGTAGCCGTCGTGTTGTCGCTGTACTGGCAGTTCGTCGAGGCCGTCCCCCTGATCCTCGGCACGAGCACCAAGGTCGACTACGCCCGGGAGAGCTGGCTCAAGGCCGTGGCCCTGGCCGAGGCGAGCCCCGACCTCGACGGGCTACGTGCCCACAGCCCCAGGCGCTGGAAGCGGGAGGCCAACGGCGAGCAGGAGAGCTGGACGACCGAGGGCTCCCGGTACAAGATCGCTGCCAGCAACGCCGAGGGCGGCCGGTCACTGACCGTCTACCGGCTCATCCTCGACGAGCTGCGCCAGCACCGGGACTACTCGGCGTGGGACGCCTCGGTCAACGCCGGCAACGCCGTGGCGACCTTCCAGGCGTGGGCCCTGACCAACATGGGCGACGACGGGTCGGTCGTGCTGAACGACCTCCGGGACGAGGCCCTGGCGTTCATCGCCACGGGGGTCGGTGACACCCAGCTCGGGCTGTTCGAGTGGTCGGCTGAGGAGGACGCCGACCCCGAGGATGTCCACGCCCTGGCCCAGGCGAACCCCAACCTCGGAAGGCGCATCGCCGCGGAGACCCTCCTCAACGACGCTGCCGCCGCGGTGCGCAAGGGGGGCGACAAGCTCGCCGGGTTCCGCACGGAGAACATGTGCATTCGGGTTCGGAAGCTCGCGCCGGCGATCGACCCCGGGGCGTGGCATCGAGGCCACGAGGATGGCGACCTGTCCGGTGTGCGGGGCCGAGTGGCCGTGTGCTTGGAAGTCGCCCCAGACCAGACGCACGCCACGCTGGCCGCCGCAGCGAAGCTCGATGACGGCCGGGTGCGGGGCGAGGTCGTGAAGGCGTGGGACGGCGTCGGCTGCACGGACAAGCTGCGCCGGGAGCTCCCTCGGCTGCTGGCCCGCGTGAAGCCGAGGGCGCTCGGCTGGTTCCCGTCCGGGCCCGCCGCGGCGCTGGCCGCTGACCTCGCAGCGCGCAAGGGCCGCACCGGCTGGCCGCCGGCCGGGTGCACCGTCGACGAGATCCGAGGCGAGGTCGCGGCGGTGTGCATGGGTCTCGACGAGCAGGTGACCGCCGGCCTGGTGGTGCACTCCGACGACCCTCTACTGAACGCCCACGTCACCGGCGCCGAGCGCCTCAGACGCGGCGACGCGTGGGTGTTCTCACGCAAGGGCGAGGGCCACTGCGACGCCGCCTACGCCCTCGCTGGTGCGGTGCACCTGGCACGCACCCTGCCCGCCCCGGTGGGCAAGCCGAGGCTGGTGGTCGGGACCTGAGCCATGCCGCCGCACGAGGGACCTCGTGTGGCCGCGTCGACAGAAACGGCGGTTCCTCTATGAGCTCCACAGAGCAGACACCCCGCCGCGCGCTCAAGGAGCCGGTGGCGTGAAGTGGCCGTGGTCCCGTAAGCGCAGAGCGACGTTCGACAGCCCACCGCGGAACATCGTCGAGCTGTTCGCCGAGATGTACTCGGCCACCGGCACGTCGGTGACCAGGCGACAGGCCCTGTCGGTGCCCGCGGTGCGCCGTGGCCGGAACCTCGTGTGCAGCGTGGCGACGATGCCCCTCGAGCAGTACCAGCCCGACTTCACGGTCGCCGAGTCGGCGCTGCTGCGCCAGATCGACCCCGACGTACCAAACGTGGTCACGCTGGCGCAGACGGTCGAGGACCTGCTGTTCGACGGCATCGGGTGGTGGCTGGTCACGTCCAGCGACTTCGCCGGGTTCCCGGTGTCGGCCCGGCACCTCGACGTCGGCACGGTCAGCCTGGAGCCGCCGGGCGACGGCAAGTCGCCGGCGCCGCTCCCGTCCGGGATCGACCCGCGTCGCGGCGTCGTGTGGGTCGACGGGAAGGCGGTCGGCGGCGACCGGATCATCCGGTTCGACTCGCCGAACCCGGCCGTCCTACAGCACGCCGGCCGGGAGATCCGCCGAGCCATCGCGCTCGACAAGGCCGCGGTCATGTACGCGGATGACCCCCGGCCGGCCGACTACTTCGCGCCCGCCGACGGTGCCGACGAGATAGACGACGACGAGATCCAGGAGATCCTGGCGAAGTGGAAGTGGTCTCGTAAGCGGCGGGCGACAGCGTGGGTGCCGAAGGCGATGACCTACCACAGCGTGGACTCGCCGGCCCCCCGTGACCTGCAGCTCGTCGAGCTGCAGCGGCAGGTCAACCTCGACATCGCCAACGCGCTGGGCATCGACCCCGAAGACCTCGGGATCTCCACCACCAGCCGCACCTACGCCAACGACGTCGACCGCCGCCGCAACAAGCTCAACGAGGTCCTCGCCCCCTACATGCAGGGGATCACGGGACGCCTGAGCATGGGCGACGTGACCCGCCGCGGCTACACGGTCGCCTTCAACACGACCGAGTACCTGCAGCCCAACCCCACGGAGCGGTGGGCCACGTACGCCACGGCGAAGGCCCTCGAGGCGATCACGGTCGACGAGATCCGCACGGCTGAGCGCAAGCCGCCGATGCCCGAGATCGAGGAACCAGCCCCGCCGCCCGACCCCGTCACCGACCCCGATCCCGACGCCGGCCAGGGCGACACGCCCGCCGAGGAGGACGACACAGTGACCGCAACCCAACCAGCGGCGATGACGTTCGACACCGACCGCGGGCTCACCTTCACCGACGTCCCGGTCACCGAGTTCTCTGTCGACCTCGCCGGCCGCACGATCGAGGGCCTCGCCCTGCCCTACGGCAAGATCGGCGCCAAGTACGGCCAGAAGTTCCGGTTCGCGAAGGGCGCCCTGTCGTGGTCCGAGGTCGGCCGGGTGAAGCTGACCCGCGAGCACGGCCCGGCGATCGGGCGTGCCGTCAAGCTCACCGACTCGCCAGCTGGGCTCCGCGTGAAGTTCAAGATCGCCCGCGGCGACGCCGGCGACGAGGCGCTGCTGCTCGCCGAGGACGGCGTCCTCGACGGCCTGTCGGTCGGCGTCGACTTCGACATGGCCGCCGACACGGCCCCGGACCCGAAGGACCGGGCCGTGACGTTGGTGCGCCGCGCCGACCTGCGCGAAGTCGCCCTCACCGCAATGCCCGCTTTCGACGATGCCCGCGTCACGTCCGTGGCCGCGAGCCGAACAGGAGACAACACCATGCTGCCGTGCAACGCCTGCGGTCAGGTCCACGCCGAGGGCGTCGCCTGCACCGCTACCACCACCGAGCCGCCCGCGGCTCCCGAGCCCACCGGTCTCACGCTCACCCAGGAGCAGTTGACCGCGGTGCTGACCCGCCCCGGTGTCATGGACCAGCTCACCGCGGCGCTGGCCCAGCAGGGCAACCCGCAGGCCCCGGCCGCCCCGGCCGGTGGCCTCACCCTGACCACCCAGCAGGTCGACGACATGATCCAGTCGGGCCAGTTCGCCACGATGCTGGGTCTCCCCGCGCCGGCGGCCCCGACGCCCGAGCCCGAGGGGCCCGAGCCGGTCAACCCCACCCGTGGCCCGGTGCTGTTCGTCCACGAGGCCCTGCCCTACCGGTTCAGCCGGCCCGGGGTCCTCACCCGGTCGGACCACGACTTCTCCAACGACCTCCACGAGATGGCCCTCGCCCGCGACCACAGCGGCCAGGAGACCGACGCCGGGAAGCGGGTGATGAAGTTCCTGGCCGCCGTGTTCGCCGACCAGCGCACCTTCGCCGACACCACCACCGGCGACGTCAACGAGCTCAACCCCACGATCAACCGGCCCGACATGTACGTCGACCAACGCGACTTCCGGTATCCGATCTGGGAGTCGATCAACCGGGGCGGCCCCCCCAACGGTGTCCAGCCGTTCATGTTCCCGAAGTTCCTGTCGGCGACCGGGCTGGTGGGTGACCACACCGAGGGCGTCGAGCCCACCGGCGGCGAGTTCATCACCACGTCGCAGACCGTCACCCCCACGCCGACCAGCGGGAAGGCGTCGATCACCCGAGAGGTGTGGGACATGGGCGGCAACCCCGCCGTGTCCACGCTCATCTTCAACCAGATGGTCCGAGGCTGGAACGAAGGCCTCGAGTCGGCGGCGGCCACGTTCCTCAACACCCTCACCGCCGCGGTCGACATCACCCTGGGCGTGGGCGCGACTGCGGTCGACGAGGTCTTGATCGCCGCGTGGGACGCCGCCGTCGCCGGGCTGCAATTCGTGCGGGGCTACGACTTCACGATGTTCGCCGTCGAGCAGGTGCTGTACCTGACGTTCGTGGCGGCCTCGGACAACGACGGCCGCAAGCTGGTCCCGCAGATCAACCCGCAGAACGCCAGCGGCAGCGCCTCCCGCCGGTTCACTCAGCTCGACCTCGCCGGCGTGGTCGGGACCCCGTCGTGGGCACTGCCCTCGACGCCTGGGGCGTTGAACAACTCGTGGCTGTTCGACCCGGCGACTGTTTGGGGTTGGGCGTCGGCGCCGCAGCGCCTCGAGTTCCCCGGATCGGGTGGCGCCGCCGCCGGCGTCGAGTACAAGCCCGTCGCGCACGTCGACCTCGCCATCTGGGGCTACAAGGCGTTCGCGAACACCGACATCGGCGGTGTCCGCCAGGTCACCTACGACTCGGTCACCTGACCATGTCGGACCTGCGCATCGCTCGGCACAGCGCCATGGTCGTTCTCGACGGGACCCCTCACCGGGTCCGTCGAGGGCGTACCACGGCGCACGCCGACCATCCCATCGTCCGGGACAACCCGGACCTGTGGCGGCCGCTGGCCGTTGACTACGACCTCGAGCCCGAGCCCGGGCCCGCAGCGGCCCCGGAGCCGTCCGCCAAGACGGTGCGCGCCTGGGCCCGCGGTGAGGGCATCGACGTGCCCTCACGGGGCACCGTCCCGGACGACGTCGTCGCCCGCTACAAGGCCGCCCAGGAGCAGTAGCGGTGGCCTGGGCACCGGACTACCTGACGGTCGAGGAGCTGGCCGCCTACCTCCGCATCGACGACGACGTCGACGACCTCGAGCTGGCTGCTGCCATCACGGCCGCGTCGAGGGCGATCGACCACGCGACCAACCGGCAGTTCGGCAAGGTGGCCGCCGCGGAGGAGCGTCTGTACACCGCCCGCCCCGACCTCGAGCGGGGCTACTGGGTGGTCGACGTCGACGACTTCCAGACCGCCACGGGTCTCGTCGTCACCGTCGCCGGCGACGTCCTGGCGACCTTCACCAAGGAGCCCGTCAACGCCCCGGCCAAGGGCCGGCCCTGGACCCGCCTGGCGTGGACCGCGGAGTCCGAGCTCACGCCCTGCGGGGCCCGTCACGAGATCGGCGTGACGATCCCCTGGGGTTGGACGGCCTTTCCGGCCACGGTGGTGACCGCCACCAAGCTCCAGTCGTCGCGGTTCTTCACCCGCCGCAACGCACCGTTCGGTGTCGCCGGCTCACCCGACCAGGGCTCGGAGATGCGGCTGCTCGCCAAGGTCGACCCCGACGTCGCCGTGATGCTCAGCGACTACAAGCGGCCACGGGGCGTCGGATGAACCTCGCCGACGTCATGGACGACGTCGCCGCCCGCATCGACACGATCCCCGGGCTGCGCGTCTCCGCCTTCCCACCCGACCAGGTGCAGGTGCCCGCCGCGGTGGTCACCTACCCCGAGGCCTACACCTTCGACGAGACCTACGGCCGAGGCATGGACCGCCTCACGCTGCCCGTGGTGGTCATGGTCGGCAAGGTCTCGGACCGCAAGTCCAGGGACCAGCTCGCCGCCTACATGGACGGCTCCGGTCCGCAGTCGCTCAAGGCGGCGATCGAGGCGACGAGCCGGGTCGGGCCCGACGTCGACAAGCTGGTCAAGCACACGTTCTCCGCGGACGGCACCAACGTGTCCACGCTCGAGGTGGTCGCCGGGCCCTATCTGCAGGCGACGCTGAGCGCCGGCACCACCGAAGGCTTCTCGAACCTGCGCGACGTCTACGTCCACGAGGACCTGACGGCAGCCGACTTCCATGCCGAGGCGACGTTCGACCCGCCGTTCTTCGGTGACCGCGGCGACGGGGTGTTCATCCTTCCCCAGCACGCCCTGGTGCTCCGCTACCAGCGCGACACGATGCAGCGCGCGGTCGTCATCTGGAACAACATCGTCTTCGGTCTACCGACGCTGCTGATCGGTGTGTGGCAGGCCAGCCTCGACGGGCTCAGCGGCTTCGCCAACCGCCAGGCGGCCGGGTTCCCGGCCCCGTTCGGGCTCGCCTTCCCCTACACCGTCGAGGCCCGGCTGCGGGACACGGTCGTCAACGTCCGGCAACGGGGCATTAACGACCCAGTGCCGGAATGGGACGACCCGGTGCTCGCCCGCGAGATCGACCTCGAGACCGACGCCGGCGACGCCGAGGCGATCCCCACGCCGATCGGCGAGGGCCAGGCCGGCATCGCCGCCGCCCACCTGGGCATCGACACCGACCCGCTCTCCGCCGTCCGCTACCCGCTCAAGCACCTGTACTGGGAGCAGGACACCGCGTTCGACACCGTCAGGGTGCAGAGCGCCGAGTTCGACATCGTCTCCATGGCCGGCGTCGAGTACGTCGCCGCCACCCTCACCCTCGACATCGCCGGCCCCGGCTCCCCCTAGGAGGACCTCACCATGGCCAAGATCCACGGCAAGGGGACGGTCGCCCTCCTCAACGCCGTCGACATGTCCACCCACTCGAACAACCTGGAGTGGGCCCGCACCGGCGACTCCCATGACGTCACCACGTACGGGAAGAACGCCCACGTCAAGCAGGGCGGCCTGCTCGACGGCACCGCCAAGATCTCCGGGTTCTACGACGACACGGCCACGGGCCCGAGGGGGGTGATCGAACCGCTGATCGGCACCGTGGTGCCGATGGTGTTCCGGCCGGAGGGCACCGGGGCCGGCAAGCCCATGGACACCGTCAACGTGCTCGTCGTCTCCTACAAGGAGACCTCCGCGGTGGCCGACATGATCATGTGGGAGGCCGAGGTCGAGTTCTCCGATGACGTCGTCACGGCGGACCAGGTCTGATGGGCTTCGACAAGGAGCTGCTGTTCAGGGCCCGGCTGCCGGAGGCCGACGTCGACGTGCCCGGCATCGGCACCGTGCGGGTGCGTGCCCTGTCGCGCACCGAGGCCCTGTACTGCCGCGATACCCCCGACATCGTCACCATCGAGCGGCGCATGATCGCCCTCGGTCTCGTCGACCCCGAGCTGACCGAGAACGAGGCGAAGCGCTGGCAGGAGAACTCGCCCGCCGGTGAGCTGGAGAAGCTGACGCTGCGGATCAGTCAGCTGTCGGGCATGACGGAGACCGCGGCGAAGGAGGCATACGTCGCCTTCGAGCAGGAGGACGGCGCTGAGTTTCGAGTTCTTCCTGGCGCAGAAGCTGGCGATGACGGTGACGGCCCTGCGGGCTGAGATGGCCCAGGCCGAGTACGTCCGCTGGGGCGTCTACTACGGGCGCCTGGCGCAACGCGAGCAGCTCAGGTCGAAGGGCTGAACCGGTGGCCGCCACGGTCAAGATCGACGGTCTCACCGAGTTCCAGAGCGGACTCAACGACCTCAGGCGGGACCTCCCGAAGGCGTTGCACATGGCGTTCAACGACGCCGCCGACATCGTCGGCCCCGACGCCCGGGCCCGGGTGCCGTCGCGTACCGGCCGCGCCAAGGGCACCGTCAAGGCCCGGTCGACGGAGACCTCGGCCACTGTCACCGGTGGCGGCAGCGGGGCCCCGTACTACCCGTGGCTCGACTTCGGTGGCCGGGTCGGCAGGCGGCGCTCCGTGAAGCGGCCGTTCCTCGTCGAGGGCCGGTACATCTACAACGTCTACTTCCGGGCCGAGGGCTCGGGCCGGTTCCAGGACTCCCTCACCAACGGGCTCATGACGGTGGCCCGCAGCGCACGGATCGAGGTGACCTGATGTCCGGCAAGAACGAGGTGCTGCTCACCTTCGCCGGTGACTCCTCCAACCTCGACAAGACCATGAAGAACGTCGGCGCCGGCGCCACCACGATGGGCCGCGACGCCAAGACGGGCGCCGGCGGGCTCGACCGCCTGGGTGAGGCCGGCGGCAACACCGAGACCCGGTTCCTCGGGCTCGGCGCCGGCATCTCCGGCGTGAACACCCTCATGTCCGGCGACCTCACCGCCGAGACCGCCGCGATGGCCATGGCCGACCTCGGCGACGCCGTCGAGCACACCGTCGTCCCGCTCGCTCAGCAGGGCGCGGCACTCCTCGCCAACGGTGGCAAGGCCGTCCTGTCCGCCGGTCAGCACGTCGCCGCTGCTGCCACGACCGTCGCCAGCTGGATCGCCATGGGCATCCAGGCCATGGCCTCCGCCGCCGTGATGGCCGCCGCCTGGCTCATCTCGCTCGGCCCGATCGCCCTCGTGATCCTCGCCATCGGCGCCGTCATCGGCATCCTCGTCGCCATGGGCGTCGGGTTCGACGACGTGAAGGCGGTCGCCTCCGCGGCGTGGGGGTTCATCACCAACGCGGCGTCGAAAGCGAAGGACTGGCTGGCCCGCAACTGGCCGCTGGTGCTCGCCATCCTGACCGGCCCGTTCGGGCTCGCAGTGCTGGCCATCGTCCGCAACTGGGACTCCATCACCGGGTTCTTCCGCGGGCTGCCGGGCAAGATCGGCGGGTTCTTCTCGGGGCTGGCGAGCACCATCTCGAGCCCCTTCACCTCCGCGTTCGGGGCCGTGAAGTCGCTGTGGAACTCGACGGTCGGCGGGTTCGGGTTCACGACCCCGTCGTGGGTGCCGTTCGTCGGCGGCAAGTCGTTCCACATCCCGTCGATGCACCAAGGCGGCATCTTCCCCGGCGCCCCAGGCAGCGAGGGCCTAGCCCTCCTGCAGGCCGGCGAGCGGGTCAGCCCGGCCGGTGCAGCGTCGGGGCCCACCGTGGTCATCTACGTCGCCGGCTCCATCACCTCCGAGCGGGACCTGGTCAAGGTCGTGCGTGACGAGCTGACCCGTGGCGGGTTCGGAGGGGCGTTCGGATGAGCAGCGTCACAGTCGTCAACCAGGGCGAGGAAGCGTTCCTCGACCTGATCACCAACATCGACATGACGTTGCGTCTGTACGTCAACAACGTCACCTCCGGGCTCACCGCCACCCAGATCGAGGCCCTCACCCAAGCCGCGTTCACCGAGGCCACGTTCGCCGGCTACGCCGCCGTGTCGATGACGACAGCGTGGACCACCACCGCCGGGGACCCGTCCGAAGCGGTGCGCTCACCCGTCACGTTCACCCGCTCGACGACCGGGGTCGTGCAGCAGGTCTACGGCTACTACCTGACCCGCAACTCCGACGGGGCGCTCCAGTGGTTCGAGCACTTCGACGCACCGATCCCCGTCGAGGTCTCCTCGGATGCCGTCACGGTCACGCCGCGGCTCACCCTCGACGACGACACAGGAAGGAACCGCGTCGACATGGACATCTTCACCAGCTCGGGGACCTGGACCAAGCCGGTCGGGCTCAAGGCGATCCTCGTCGAGCTGGTTGGCGGCGGCGGCTCCGGTGGCGGCACCGGCGCGACCGCTGCGGGCCAACAGGCCGAGGGCGCCGGCGGCGGCGCCGGCGGCTACTCCCGCAAGATGATCCAGGCCGACAACCTCGCCGCCACCGTGGCGGTCACGATCGGCGCCGGTGCCGTCGCCGCGGCTGCGGGCGCCGCGGGCGCGACGGGGGGCACGACGTCGTTCGGGTCGCACTGCTCTGCCACTGGTGGTGCAGGCGGCACACAAATGGGCGGCGTGGCCGTAGGCGCCAACGCCGCGGCCGCTGGCGGCGCAGGCGGCGCCGGGGCGAGCGGAGACCTGAACATCCCCGGCTCCGCAGGCGGCACCGGCATCGTCAACGACGGGCTCGCCGCACGGTCCGGTCAGGGCGCCGACTCGATGCTGTCCGGCGCAGCGAAGACGATCGGCGCCGGCAACGGCACCGCCGGCAAGAACTACGGGGGCGGCTCCTCCGGTGCCCTCTCCGGCGCCTCGACCGCTGCGCGTGTGTCCACGGTCGGCGCCCCCGGCGTCGTCATCATCACCGAGTACTTCTAGCCATGGCGGTCGCCCCCACCACCGGCGGCGTCACCCTCGGCGGCACCGCCGTCGTCACGTTCACGCCCGGCGGCGGCCAGGTCGACGCCGACCTCGTCCTCGAGTGCGACTTCGACAACGACGGCGACTTCGACCAGCCCGACGAGGATGTCACCAGCCTCCTCTACGACGCCGAGACCAAGACGGGCCGCGACTTCCCCTCCAGCGTCACCGGGCTCGCCGGCCCCGGCGCCCTCAAGGCCCTGCTCCGCAACGACGACGACCGGTTCAACTTCTTCAACGCCGACTCGCCGCTGAACCAGGGCGCCAACTCGCTGCGCACCGGCCGCAAGATCCGGCTCCGCACCACCGAGGCCACCGACGTCGACCCCGCGCTGCTGCTGCGCGACCGCTTCGGTACCGACGGCGTGCTGACGATCGCCGAGACCGGCCAAGCGTGGATCACGGAGAACACCGGGGCCGGGGCCGACGCCTGGACCGTGTCGGGCGGTCGGGCTCGGCCCACCGACGACGGCGCCACGTTCCCGCAGTTCGCCCTCGCGGTGGGGTTCACCGACGACCACTACGTGCAGGCCACCCTCGGACCCATCGGACCCGACACCGGTGCGGGTGTCGTCGCCCGGTACTCCAGCACCAACGAGCTCGTGATGGTGCGGGTCACCCTCGCCGGCATGGTCGAGCTCGTCGAGGTCGTCGCCGGCGTCGCGTCGGTGCTCGACTTCCACCCCCTCACACCCTGGGACGGCATGGTCGTCGGCCTCCGGGTCCAGGGCGACCAGGCGACCGCCTACGTCGGGGGGGCGCCCGTCATCACCGACACGCTCGTCGACGCCGTAGGCGGCAACGGGGCCGGTCTGGTCGCAATCTGGGAGGCGGCCGAGGCCGAGCCCCCGTCGTTCGTCGACGTGTGGGTGTTCGAGGACGTGTCCCAGCCGATCGAGGGCGTGTTGTGGACCGGCGACATCTCCGACGTCCGCCCCGCCGCCCCTGTCGCCGGCCGCAAGACAGCGTCGATCGCCGGTGAAGGCTGGCTCGCCCGCGCCGCCCTGGCCGACGTCGCCGCCCCACGGCTCCCCCTCGAGGGCGCAGCTACCGGGCTGCTCGTCGGTGATGTCCTGGCGAAGGCCGCCCTCCTGCACCCGCCCGGGCCGATCAACGAGGGCGTCATCCTGACCGGCCCGGTCGGCATCGAGGACGGCAAGGCCCTGGCGCTGGCCCGCCTGTTCGAGGAGGTCGAGATCGGGTTCCTGCACGAGACCAACGAGGGCCCCATCGGCTACTTCAACCGTGACGGCGGCCTCACCTTGGACAGCACCAGCACGACCGCAGCGGTCACGTTCTGCGACGGCCCCGGCCCCGGGCTCGAGTACTCGGACCTGACCCCGTACGACCAGCGCCGGGCGATCATCAACCGGGTCACCGCCGGCGTCGCCCCCTCCGCGCCCAGCGGCATCGTGGTGGCAGCCTCGGGCACCCACTTCGGCAGCGCCGACGTCGACATCCTCCTGCCCACGGTCATCGCCCGCGACCTCCTGGTGCTCGTCGTCGCCAGCAGCAAGGGCATCGGCGGCGTCAGCAACGACTGGTTCGTGCCCCGGTTCTGGACCGAACACCGCAACCTCAAGTCCACCGTCGGCATGCGGATCTACACGCTCATCTGCGACGGCACCGAGTCGGCCACGACCCCCAAGTTCTTCGACGACCTCGGCACCATCGCCGGGCTGTGGGTCGCCACCCTCTGGCGGATCCGTGGCTGGTACGGCTCGCCCAGCGGTCTGTCGGTGGGGACCGTCACCGCCGGCCTCGACCCCGCCGGCGTCGCCCACGGGTGGGGTCGGCAGTCGACACTGTTCATGCTGTTCGCTACCGGGATCGGTTCGGTGGCCGGCAGCGGTACCTTCGCCGACCCGTTCGTGGCGCCCCACGGCTACACCGAGTCGCGCGGGTCATTCGTCTCCACGGGCGCCAACCAGTACGAGGTCGGCTGGACAGCGTGCCACAAGATCGACTGCACCGAGTCCGAGGACCCCGGGCCGCTCACGGCCCTCACCGGGTTCACCATCAACGAGTCGGTGGTCATCGCCGTGCGCGGCTACGACGGCGAGCTGGCGAAGGCCACCGGTCTTGGGGCGGTCCCCGGGCAGCCCGCCGGCCGGTTCATCACCGTCGACGACCTCGACTCCCAGCAGGGACAGCGGGCCGTGCGCTCACCCAGCGCAGTCCCCAACCTCTTCGCCACCGAGGGCGACGCCGCCGACTACGCCGGCACCATCCTCGGCCGCTACGCCGATGACCGCCCCATCTTCACGCTGTCGTTCCCCGCGACCCTCTCCGCCGCCCACCGGGCCCAGGCGATCCGCCGCCGCGTCGGCGACAAGATCCACCTGATCGCCACCGGCACCACCGGCATGGGCGTCGAGGCCGACTTCGTCATCGAGTCCATCGCCCACAAGCCCGACAACGCCGGCAAGCAGTGGCGGGTCACCTGGGAACTGTCCCTGGCTACGTAGCGCGCACCCCCGGCGACTTCCCCACCCTTCGACCTTCTGAGGAGACGCGCCCATGGGAACCCTCGCCGGCCACCCCTACGTCAGCCGCGCCGAGTGGGCCGCCCGGGCGCCCACCTCGGCGTTCTTCCCGATGCCGTCGCTGCCCACGCCCCGGCTGTGGATCCACCACACCGGCACCGAGCAGCACGGCGCCCGGGCGCTCCGCGACATCCAGCGCTACCACCAGGTGACCAAGCGCTGGAAGGACATCGCCTACAACTTCCTCGTCGACGACGACGGCACCATCTACGAGGGCCGCGGCGCCGGGATCGCCGGCGGGGCGACAGCCGGCGACAACACCCGCGCCCACGCCCTCTGCCTGCTCGGCAACTTCGAGAACCGGCCGGTCACCGCTGCCGCGTGGCGGGCGACGGTGGACCTGGCCCGCCACGGCCGCGATCGCGGCTGGTGGAAGCCGACCTGCGGCGGCCACCTCGACGCCCCCGGCGCCTCGACCGATTGCCCCGGCCGCTACCTCTACGCCCGCCTGGCCGACCTCCGCCACGAGATCGTCAGCGGCCCAGCACCCACCCCTGCACTCATCGAAGAGGAGCCACCTGAGATGCCCGATGTACGACTGCTCGACTGCGCCGGCCGACCCGCCCTGCTCTTCGGTGCCGGAGACCCCAAGCGCCTCAACGCCGCCCAGCGCGGCGCCATCCGTGCCCTCGACATCGTCGGCGAGACGATCGACACCGCGACCCACGACGCCCTCGCGTCGCTGATCCCCCTCCCCGTCGTCCCCCGTGTCGACGTCGACGAGGCCATGATCGCCACCGCGTTGGCCCCCGGACTCACCGCCGCGCTGATCGCCGCCATCCCCGGGGTCACGGACCTCGCCACCACCGACGACGTCGAGGACCGGTTCCGTCAGGTGCTCACCGCCGTGTTCGGCGCCGCTGCCGCCGGCGCTACGGGCTGACCATGTGGCAGGCGGCGGCATCGGTGGCGGCGCTCCTCACAGCGATCGCCGGTGGCAGCGTCGGGATCGCCGGGTTCGTGCGCTCGGCCCGCGCTGAAGACGCGCGCCGCAGCGCCGACGCCACCGGCGTGGGCCTCAACTACCTCGAGAAGGCGCTCGCCGCCCTGCAGACGACCATCACCCGCCAGGAAGGCGACCTCGGGGAGCTGCGCGGCCAGCTGAGGGGCTGCACCGAGGAGCGCCAGGCCATGTCCGCAGAAATCGCTGACCTGCGAAGGGCGATCCAATGAGCGCCTGGCGCACCGCGTGGGCCCAGCTGCGCCGTCAGCCCCTCATGGCCTTCGCCGCGGTGCTGGTGGTCGTCTCGGCCCTGCTGTCCGCCGGGTCGAGCTGGGTGGCGTTCGACGCCCAACGTGCCGGCGAAGCCCGAGACGATCGGGTCGAAGAGCTCGTACGGGCACTCGCCGGCGAGACCAGGCACCGCGAGATCCAAGGCTGCCAGACGGCCCTGCAGACCCGGGCCGAGCAGGAGCAGCTGCTCGTCGACATGGTCACCGCACTCGGCGGCCGCCCCCAGATCGTCGACACGATCCACGACGCCTACGCCGAGCTCCCCCACCCCGCGACCTGCGCTCCCTGACCTGATCGCTCCCCCCAGGAGGAAACCCCCGTGCTCCCTGACCTCACCCGCCGCATCACCGCGGTGGCCACCTCGGTCGTCACCCTCGTCACCGGCCTCGCCGTGCTCTTCAACGCCTTCGTCGCCGAGGTCACCCCCTCGTTGCCCGACGGCTGGCAGGACAACGCCGCGGCCATCGGCGCGGCGGTCACCTCGGTGCTGCTGATCGCGTCCAGGGCCGTCCGCCGGGTCACCGCCGTACCGACCGAAGAGCGCGGCCTGCTGCCACCCCCAACGTAGGATTCGGGGTGCCTTGAGCCCCCTCTCGGCGCTCGAACCACAAGCGTGCGATGCCCCGTCGACGGACCCGGCCCCTAACCCGGCGAAGTCGGCGGGGCATCGTCGCGTCCGGATACTGACGCCGGCGGCGACGTGGGGGCCCCGTCAGGCGGGGCCGAGCGCCCCTCGGGGAGGGGTGCCGACGAGCTGGCGGTGGAGGTCGATGTAGCGGTCGTGGATGTCGACGACGTCCGCTGTGCGGCCGTAGCGGCCGGTCAGCCGGTGGTCGAGCTCGGTGAGCCGCCACAGGTTGGAGGTGACCATGCGCCCGGAGTCGAGGGCGAGGCCGGTGAGGTGGACGGCTTCGTCGGGCTGGTCGGCGCCGGCGAGCACCAGGGCGAGGTCGATGCGGGCGAGCGCGAGGCGCCGCGCCCACCGGCCGTCGATGGCGTCGACGTCGTACTGGTCGACCGCGAGGCGGGCGGCGGCCTCGGCGGCGGCGTGGTCGTCGCCGAGCCAGGCGAGGGTGGTGGCGGTGTAGCCGACGAGCTTGCGGGGGTCGAACTGGAAGTGGTGCTCGGGGTGCTCCGGCTGTCCCATCCGGTCGAGCGACGCGGCGGCCGCCTCGAGCAGCCGGTGGGTGTCGGTCACGAGCTCGAGCCGCGCGGAGGCCCGGGCCTCCTGCACGGCGAGCTGCACATGCGCTGATGTCCCGGCGGTCACGAGCTCGCGGCCGGCCTGGCAGTACTCCAGGGCATCGCGGTAGTGGCCGTCGGTGAGTGTCTGCCATGCCTGCGTCTCGAGCACCCAGGCGACGAGCTGCGGCTCGTCGGTCTCGACCGCCATGGTGCGGGCGGCCTCGAGGTTCAAGGCGGCGGCCCGGTACTGGTGTAGATCGATGTGGCAGATCGCGGTGAGCAGCGACAACCACCCGGCGGTGACGGTGAGCTGACGTCGCTGCCCGAGGGTGGCGCGCCCCTCGAGCAGCCCGACGGTGTAGGCCCGGTACGCCCGCAGCGGCACCAGCAGCTCCGCTGGTGGCGTCGACGTGTACGACCTGCAGAGCAGATCGGCGCCGGTCTCTACCGCGGCCATGGTCGAGGCGCCGACGTCGGAGATCTCGGCGCGGCGGATCAGCTCGATCGCCTCGATGTCGTCGAGCGCCGGCGGGGTCACCGTCGTCCAGTCCGAGCCGACCTCCGGCAGGTCCTCGACCAGCAGGTCGTCGAGCTCGGCCAGCGACACGTTCAGCGCCCGTGCGAGTGCCGGGCGCTGCCACGCCTGCGGTGGCGACACGCCCTGCTCCCAGCGGCCAGGCGTGGTGCGGTCGACCTTGAGCGCCTCGGCGAGCTGCTCCTGGGTCAACCCCGCCGCCTTCCGAGCCGCCGCCAGACGGCTTCGCCGTGCCACGACACCCACCTTAGGGCGATTCGTGCAGGTCAGGGGCCACGATGCGGAGCCAACGCGGAGCCCACGCTGCGCCCGCTCCGTGGTCGGCTGCCGGCACGACGCTCAGACTGGCCAACCATGGCGAGCAACCACCACGGCGATCCGACCGACACCGGTACACAGCACGACGAGCCCACCGTGCACGGCCCCGTCCCTCGCGCCGCGCCGCCACGTTGGGTCGAGGACCTCCGGGTACTCCTCCGGGTCGAGGTCAACGACGGCAGCCTCGACGCCGACCGGGCCACCAACACCTACCTGATTGACGTCATCGACGACACCGGCGGCCGCGCCCTGCACCTCACCCTGGACTGCGCCACCCACCTCATCGAGAGCCTCCGAGGCCGGCTCCGCATCGCAGCCGAGATGAAGGCCGACCCCCACCACCCGGTCAACGCGTAGATCCCGGCTGCCGGCGGTTCGCCTGGCGCACGAGGTCGAGGGCGGCGTCGGTCATGCCGGCGAGCGGGTCCAGGCGGCCGGTCCGTGTGGGTGGCTGCCAGTTGCGGTCGGCGAGGATGACCCACAGGGCCATCGCGCAACAGAACAAGGCGAAGAGCACGACCACCAACGTCGCGGTCATTGGTCGCCCTCGGTGCGGAGCTGCATGAGCAGCTCGTAGGCCAGCGCGAAGGCGATGGGCGGCCAGGCGGCGACGAGGCGGCCCACGATCGTCGGCTCGGCGGTGGCGATGTTGGCGGCCACCGAGACGACGCCGCCCAGCACGAGGCCGAGCCAGGCGAGCCGGGCGGGCTTGCCGGTGTTGCGGCGCACCAGCAGGCACAGCGATGCCGCGACCATGAGCCCGTCGACGCTCAGCGGCAGCAGCCGGGCCCGCCAGCCGGTCTCGCCGACCATCAGGAGCAGCTCGTGCTGGTGCTCGTAGGACGTGGCCGCGGCCACCCCGGCCACCAGCACGACGGCCACCGTCGCCAGCCACCGCAGCCACAGCGTCATTGCCGCGGTCATGGCCGGCGCCGCCGGCCGGGCGTGGCCAGCAACGGCCCGGGTCGGCCGATGGCCGGCGGCCGGCAGGGCTCGGCCGCGGCCGGCCGGCAAGCCGGTCGTGTTGCCGGTGGCCGGCGCCAGGGGTTGCCGGTGGCCGGCCGGCATGGCCGTTGCCGGTGGCCGGGCCGGGGCCCTGGTCATGGCCGGCCGGCGGCCGCTGGGGGTTGCCGGTGGCCGGCCGCGGCATGCCGGTGTCGCGGGCCCAGGCGGTCAGCCAGTTGCGTGCCGTGCGCTCAGGGATGTCGAACCGGCGGCCGAGCTCGGCCCCGGAGAGGGGAGTGCCGGCGGCCGCTGCCGCCTCGGCCGCCGCCTGGGCGGCCGCCTTGCGCTCTTCCGGCGACGCCCACTCGTCGTCCTGGCCGCTGGCCGGGCCCGGCTGCCGGTGGTCGTTGAGGACGAGGCTCATCCGACGAGCATCGAGTCGATGTCGGTCAGCTCGGCCACGAGGCCACGGCAGACCGCGCAGTCGTCGAGGTGACGCTGTGTCGCGGCCCGCACCCGGCGGCTCTGCCCGTCGCGCACGTAGGCGCCGAGGAGCGACCGGTGGGGCTCGCACTGCGGCCGGGCCCAGGTCTGGAGGTGCGCCTGGAGGAACGCCCGGCGCAGGTGCTCCCGGGCCCGGTAGGCGAGAGCGGCCACGGCGTTGGGCGACACGCCCAGCAGCGGGGCCAGCTCGCGGGGGTTGCGGCCCTCGACGGCCGTGTACCAGAGCACGGCCTGCCAGCGGTCGGGCAGCGACTCGAACGCCCGGGTGATCAGGTCACGGTCGCCGACGTCGGGCAGTGGGGGAGCGGCCGCCGCCCCAGGGGGGATGTCGTCGAGGGGCTCATCCCGGGGCGCCTCGGCGTGGTCGGCGGCCAGCCGCCGCAGCGTCGCCAGCAGGTAGGCGCGGAACGCTTCGGTCGGGCCCGCGCCGCGGCGGGTCGCGGCCAGCACCTTCTCGAAGGCCTCGTTGACCAGATCGTCGGGGTCGCCCGGGCACCAGTAGGTCAACGCGATCCGCCGGGCCACGGCCTTGTGTCGCACGAACAACTCGCTGAACGCCGCTTCGTGGCCGTCGCGCACCCGGCTGACCAGCTCCATATCGGAGACGCTCATGGCCTCGCCTCGGGCCCGGCGGGACACTCGCCACACGCGGCGATGTCGGTCCAGGCGTAGACCACCACGCCCACCTCGTCGAGGCCGAGCTGCTCAACGAGCCGGCCGTCTCTGCGCTGGTCGACGAGGTGGCTCAGGCACATCGCTCCGGGCGCCCACACGACACCGACCGGCAGAGCGCCGGTGACCGGTTGACGGGGCAAGCCCAACGCCCCCAGGCGGCACACCTCCGCGACCGAGATCTCGACGATGTTCTCGGGGTCGCTGACCGTCCGGCGGGCGTCGAGCGGCTCGGCGCCGAGACTGAGGCGCTGGTTGTCGGCCACGACGTCGGCCTGGCAGCGGCGGCGGTGCTCCATGTACTCGGCCGCTGGGATCGCCTCGCTGCAGCTGGGGCAGATCGTCGGCATGCGGTCGTCGCTCATGCCGACGCCCAGCGACTGCCGGGCGTACCGGTCGTAGCGCTCGACGATGTCGTCAGCAGCCTGGCGATGCGACTCGACCGCCGCGCCCAACCGGTCGAGCGCGGCTCGAACGTCGGGTTCCGCGCCGAGCCCGTTGGCCATCTGCTCGACGTCCATGGCGTACGAGGTCAACGCCCGTGCGCGGGCGGCGCCGAGGCTCACGCCTTCCCGCCAGTGGGTGCTCAGTGGGGGCCCGCACTGGTGCTCGCGCACCAGCTGGTCGATCAACGGCTCGTTCATGGATGCCAGCGACGTCGCCTTGGTGCAGTTGATGCAGCGCAGCTGCCACCACATGCCCTGGTTGTCGACGCTGAACCCCGGCCACAGCGACGCCGGCGGCACGTCCTCGAACGCCGGCGTCACGAGCACCCCCCAGCCAGTGCTTCGCGGGCCCGGACGGCGAGCTGGTTCTCGCGGTGGCGGCGCGCGCAGGCGCCGTAGTCGTCGGGGTCGTCGAGGTGGTCGTCGATCGAGGTCTGGCCGTCGACCACGGGGGAGGTGCTGGCGGCGGGGGAGGAGGTGCCCCAGCGCAGGGCCTGGACCTCGTCGACGAGCTCGGAGATGAGCGTCACGTGGTGGGGCTCGACGCCGGCGCCGCCGGATTCGACGATGCGGCGGCGTTCGTCGTCGTAACCCTTGAGGTACGCCTGGGCGCGGTCGATGACGTCGTCGTTGGTGGTCTGGTTCATGCACTCTCCTGGGGGGTCAGGGAGGGGATACGCGTAGATCGCGGTGGTACCGTGCTCGCCGGCGAGGCTGCAGGCCGTCTCGTTCAGCTGCTCGACCATCAGTCCTCCTGGGCCGGCCAAGGCTCAGGGCCGGGGCAGTCGACGTCGATCAGGCCGTCGTGGCGAGCGCCGCCGTCGAGCACGTGGTGCGCCCAACTGTCGGCGACACTCCCGGAACTCCCATCGAGGACGATGCGGTGCCCGCACCACCGGCACCACGACCGCGCGTCGTTGAGGGCTCCAGCGGTCGGGTCGCGAGGCGGCACCGGCGGCGGCAGCTGCTCGGGGCGCAGCATCCCGGCCGCCTCGAAGCGGCGCACCATGGCGGCCCAGCGGGCCCGGGCCAGCATCCTGGTCGAGCCGATCGCCTCGCCCATCTGGATCCAGGTGCAGCCCGCCATGCGGGCGCCCAGCACCGCCTCCGACTCTTCGTCGTTCAGCCGCCCCTGCAGCTGGTGCACGGCGCACAGGCGGTCCAGGGCCCGCTCCGGGTCGGTCGAGGTCGAGTACAGCGCCCGCTGCAGCAGGCCCCGCGCGCTGTCCGGTGGCACCGGGCACTCGTCGTTGAGGCGGTGCGCGTGACCGCACGCCTGATGGACCTCGGGCTCCTTGGGTCGTCGGGCATCGGAGAGGACGTCGTCGTGATCGTGGCGCAGCAGCTCGATGGCAAGGAGCGCGGTATCGGGCGACGGCGCGGTGAGGCGGGCGTGTTGGGCGACGACCGCCCAACCGTCGCGAGGCAGGACCTCGGCCGCGGCCAGCGCCTCGGCCGGGTTCGGGTAGGTGACGGCCAGGAGGTCGGCGAGCTGCCGGGCCCGGCGCAGCTGATGCACGACCTTCGGACGGTCGCCGGCGGGCGTGGTGGGAGAGTCGGTCATGGTCATGCGATCTCCTCGTCTCGGGCCTTCGCCTGCGCAGCCTTCGCCTGCGCAGCCCGGCGGCTGTCGTCGGCGAGCTGCCCGTGCGTGGTGGGCATGATCGGCCGGCCTTGGTGGCGGCGTTCCCAGATGGCCTCGCGGACCGACCGCGATGGCCGGTTGAGCGGCGCGTGGGCGGCGTCCCAGTGCACGAGGCCGTGGCCGTGCCAGAGCTTGGCGACGTCCTGGAGGACGCGCTGGGCGCCCTCAGCGGTGCCGCCGCCCCGTAGCACCAGCTCCCCGACGGCGAGGTGGGCGTCGTTGTAGAAGTGGGTGATGCCGTGGGACAGCAGGTACTGGTGGTCGACCTGGCAGCCGCAACGGGCGCACGCCAGCTGATCGTGCCGGCAGTTCTCGGCCTCCTCGATCGCCTGCTGCAGGAGCTTCGAGAGGTTGAAGGTCGGTCGCTCGCGCCGCAGTGCGTCCAGCGTCTCGAGCACGGTGTCGGGTAGATACACGTTCACCCTGGGCATCGCGTCGCCCTCCCTGTGTCGTGGTCTCTCACACTCAGGGTGGGACCACCTACGCCACGGCACCAGAGCGCCCACCCAGCGCGCGCTCCGCACCGACACCGCATCAGGGGCGACGACCAGCGGGTCAGCCGCGCATACACACGCTGCGCACACACATGGCCACCGAGAGTGTGCGCGCTCTACACACGCCGCGCCCCCGGACAGGTCGACGACCATGGGCGTGCCGAGGGGGCCGGTCGGGCGGGGCGTAACCGGCCGACGGCCCACCTCGGCACTTGCTCGGCCAGCCGCGATGGCACGGGGCCGGCCGAGAGCACCGATGGGGGACAGGCCCGACGAGGCGGTTGCCGAACCCGCCCCCCATCGGAGAACATCGCTACCCTCCGCGACCAGAGGCCGGCCGAAGGGTGGACCCAGGTGCACGGGCCGGACGGCCCCGCTGACCGTCCGGCCCTCACCGGCGCGGGCGGTACCCAGCGCCACGACGACACGAAGCGGAACCCACTGACCCTGGGTCCCCATGCCTCCGCCGCCGCCACGCTCCCGCACCATGCGTGAGGGACGGTATCACACCCCTTCCCCAAGCGAAGGGATTAACTTCTCGTGGAATGTTCGCGGACGAACCGATGGCACCTTCCGACTGGGCGGTGCTGATGCCGATGACAGCAGAGCAGTCGCCTCAGAAGTGGGGGATCGTCACCCTGCTCGTGAGCTTTCCCGAGGGCACCTGGCTTGGCGGAGACGAGCTCGCCGAGCTGACCGGGGTGAAGTGGGCGCGCAGGCCGCTGACCGAGCTGGTCTCGGCCCGTGTGCTCGATCGCGATGACGGTGGCGGCAGCAGCAGCCAGTTCTGGTACCGGGTGAACCCACGTTGGTGGGAGTGGGAAGTCCGTTGGCGTCATTCAATCGCGCGGGTCGGTGAGCTCTTGAGCGATTGGAAATGGCGGATAAGCGAAGACCCGATTGACATTTTCGGCGCGCGCCCCAGCGCGCGCCATACCGCTATTGGCGCGCGCCTCACCGCGCGCCACCCCAATGACGAAAGGGGTCAAAGGGCAGTCAAGGCGGCAATGGCGCGCGGTGAGGCGCGCGCCAAACCGGTAATAGGTGCTGACCCAAAGGAAGTGGCGCGCGCTGGGGCGCGCGCCATATCCGAGTCGCGCGCGCTGGGGCGCGCGCCAAATCAGGGCAGTCGTGAAGAAGAGGAGATATCTAGTTGTTCACGCGATACGGACTCCTCTTCTTCCGACTCGTCGCCGGCTCCGGTGGTGAACATCGACAGCGGTCGGAAGCGGCAGCTGACACCGGATGAGGAGAAGGCTCGTGGAGCCGTGCTGACCCGGTGCGTCGGCCAAGCCGGCCGGCGCCCGTTCCTGAAGGGCTGGCCAGCTGAACAGCTCTACGACCTCGTGGGCCGCTATGGCGTTGTCGACGTCGCATCCGCAGCCGCTCAGATCCCTTCTGGCATGGAGCTTCCGCCTCGATTCGTGGAGCTGCTCGCCGATGTCCTTGCGGCTGGCGCCGGCGCCGATCGGTCTCCGTCGGCCACCGACATGGAACGTCCCGTGTCACCCGAGCCGCCTCTCATCGTGCTCGCCGACGATGCGCCGGTGCCGGCTCCGGCTCCCGAGAGCTCCGCGGGTCAGCTGCTCCAGCGAGCTGCGAACTTCCCCACCCAGCGCACGAAAACCGGATGAGATGACCACAGAGCGTCCTGCGACAGGCTTCACTGTCACACTCTTCGACTACGATGCGGTCAGTGGAAAACCCCACGGAAATGGCGGGTTCCTTATGAGCGGAGCAGCGCAAGTACGACACATCAAGGAGCCGATCGCGGGACGATGGGCTTGGCGCGACTACGGCCCGACGTGCGTCTGCGAGCTCGACGACTTGCGTGCTCGAGCAATGGCCACGAACCCTGACGGCATCGACGTGTTCCGGTTCCTCGCTTGGGTCGAGTCCGAGTTCACCGGCGAGCACATGATCGGTGTGCCACGTGGCGCCGCAGCGCTGGCCAAGTACCGGCGGTTCCTCTACGAGCTCAACGTCGACCACGAGCCGGCGCACGACGTCGACGGCGTGCTGGCTGACCTGCCGTGCGCGTTCGAGCACTCTGCGGATCCACGGGAGGCGGCGACGGCAGCTTTACAGAACGTGGATGGCTGGCGATCGCGAGTCGCAGCCTGATGGCGGGCCGGAGCGGCGGCGATGTGTGGGACGTCAAGAGGGAGCCGATCGTCGACGACGCACCCGGGACCCCCGACGGCATCCCGTCCCTCTGGGCGTGGGTGGCGATCGACGCCATGGGCGGAGAGGGGATCATCGGGGCCCAGCTCCCCGGGCTAGGCGCCGTGGCACTCGTCACCGGCAGCGAGAGCCTGGCCCGTGGTCACTTCGCCCTGGCCGTCGCCCAGCTTCCCCGCATGGGCCGCCGGTTCGAGCTCCGCCGCTACGACCTGGCGGGCCCGGCATGAGAGTCGGACACCGGGGACAGCAGGAGGCCAGCGCATGAACCTGAGCACCCTCGAGATGAGCCCTGAGGATGCCGCCGAGCGGCTCAAGGAGTACGAGGCGCAGCTCGCCGGCGAGCG
>DATHJB010000164.1 GCA_035316325.1 Acidimicrobiales bacterium | reverse complement strand
GCGGCTGCTCCGACTGCGACGACCGTCGCACCCTGGCCCTCAGCCCCGAGGCGATGTTCGCCGCCGTGCCGCTCGTGACCGCCGGCCCGGTGCTCAAGGCCGAGGCCGCCGCGGCCCTCGCCGCCTCCGGGGTCCCGACCTCGCCGGGGAGCCCCGAGCCTCGCCCGCCGGGCAGGTCGGGGTCGGGGGCCCGCCGCCGCGTCGCGCTGCTCATGGCGGCGGCGGTCGCCGCCGTCGCGGCCGTGGTGTTCCTGGGGACCCGGGGTGGTCCCGGCGACGACGCCCTGGACCTGGTCGATGCCCCGAGCGAGACCTCCACCACCGTCGAGACGTCGACCACCACCGGGGCCGACGCGCCGGCGACGTCGGCGACCGACCCCGCGCCGCCGCCGACAGCGGCCGCGGTGAGCGAGCCGGACCCGGTCGTGGTCTCCCCGACCACCACCGACCCGCCGGGCACCACCACCACCGCCGAGCCGGCCCCACCGGCGCCCGCCCCGCCGGTGGTCGGCGGCTTCCGGGCCACGCCGGTGAGCACCGGCAACTGCGCCACGCCGAGCCAGACCTTCACCACCTTCCTCTGGAGCAGCACCGACGCCACGAGCGCGCGGCTCGGACCGGCCGGGGGCACCGCCGCCCCGGTCGACCCGTCGGGCAGCCACACGGCCTGTGCCGTGAGCGGCAGCGCCTGGGTCCTCACCGTGACCGGTGCGGGCGGCACCGACTCGGCCACGGCCACCGTTCCCTGACACCCTCACGCCGCCTCCGCTGCTGTGTGCTCGGCGCCCTCAAGGCATAATCATTGAAAGGTTGGCGAGAGAGAGATCGAGGGGGACGGGGCACGCTGATGGACGTGACACCACGGTCGGTCGCCCGGCTCCTGGAGGCCCCGCTGGCGGCCGTGCCGGAGGAGGAGGCGGTCGTCGGGCCGGCCGGGCGGTTGAGCTATCGGGAGCTGGACGACGCCGTGGAGCGGGCTGTCGCGGCGCTCCACGGGCTGGGGGTCGGGACGGGGACGACGGTGGCGGCGTCGTTGTCCAACGACCTCGACATCGTGGTGGCGTTCCATGCGGTGATGCGGCTCGGCGGGGTCTGGGTCGGCATCAACCGGAACCTGGCCCCGCCCGAGAGGGCGTACATCCTGGAGGATTCGGGCGCCTCCCTCTACCTGTCCGACGCCGAGACCGCCGCCGGGATGCGCGCCGCCCTCGACGTGGTCGTGGTCGACCGCGGCGACGTCGCGCTCGGGCGCGGGCCGTGGGACCAGGCCGCCGGGGATCCCCGGGACCGGCCGCCCGTCGACCCCCTGGCGCCCGCCGGCCTCGCCTACACGAGCGGGACGACCGGGCGGCCCAAGGGCGTGGTCCACAGCCAGCACAACCTGGTGGTGCCCGGCGAGGTCCTGGTGGCGACCCGGGGATGGGACGGGAGCCTCCGCAAGGGCGACTGCCTGCCCCTGACGATCCTCAACCTGATCGTGCTGTCGACCCTCACGACAGCGCAGGCCCACGGCACCTGCGTGCTGATCGACCGCATGGACGCGGCCGGGATCACCGAGCAGCTGCACCGTGAGCGGGTCACGACCTGGAACGGCGTGCCGGCCCTGCTGTCGACCATGGCGAAGGCCCCCGAGATCCTGCCCTCCCACCTGGCCACGCTGGACGAGGTGTGGACGGGTGGCGACGCCTGCCCGCCGGAGATCAAGCAGCAGTTCCGGGCCAAGTTCGGGGTCACCCCGGTGTCGACCTACGGGCTCACCGAGGCCCCGACCATCGTCGCGATCGACGACCGGGGCACGCCCGGGCCCGACGGGGCGAGCGGCCGGACCCTCCCGCACCTCCGGCTGACGATCCGCGGCCCGGACGGTCGTGCCCTGCCGCCGGGCGAGGGCGAGGTGGGCGAGGTCGGCCTCGAACCGGTCACCGAGGGGCGTTGGGCCGGCCTGTACCGGTCGATGCTCGGCTACCTCGGCAACGAGCAGGCCACGGCCGAGGCCTTCAGCGACGGTGTGCTCCTCACCGGTGACCTCGGCGAGATCGACGCCGACGGCTACCTGGTCATCCGGTCACGGCGCAACGCCGTGATCATCCGCGGCGGGGCGAACGTGTACCCGGCCGAGGTGGAGCGGGTGATCAACGAGGTCCCCGGGATCCGCGGTGCGGTGGTCTTCGGGGTGCCGGACGAGCGGCTCGGGCAACGGGTGGCCGCCGCCGTCGAGCTCGACCCGGGAGCCGACGTGACGGTGGAGGCCATCGTGGCGTGGTGCGCCGAGCAGCTCGCCGCCTACAAGGTGCCCGAGCGGGTGGTGGTCCTGGCGGACCTGCCGCGCAACAGCATGGGGAAGGTGGAGCGGTCGAAGCTCCCGGGGCTCATCGGCGACCGCCCGCCAGCGTCCGCGCCACCAGGTCGACGCACCAGCTGACCAGCGGGGTGTCGTTGGTGCAGCTCCACACGAGCGAGTCGAGGGCGGCCGGCGGCGGGCCCTCACTCGTGGTTCCCGCCGCCGGTGAGCACACTGTGGCGGTGCTCAGCGACCTCGATGTCCCCGCCGACGAGATCGACGCCCTCCTCACCGCCAAGGTGGTCAGGCAGCCATGACCGATCGGCGGGCGCTGTTCGACCTCGACGGGCGGGTCGCCCTGGTGACCGGCGCCTCGTCGGGGCTGGGGGCGGGTGTGGCGCGGACGCTGGCCGCGGCGGGCGCCCGGGTGGCCGTCGTCGCCCGCCGGTACGACCGGCTGACCGAGCTGGCCGACGAGATCGGTGGCCTCGCCGTCGGCTGCGACCTGCTCGACCCGGCGCAGGTCGACGGCCTCGTGGCTCAGGTGGCCGGGGAGCTGGGCGGGCCCGAGATCCTCGTGAACGTGGCCGGGATGATCGTCGGCGGCCACCCGGCCGAGAGCGAGCCGCTCGACGGCGTGCTGCAGACGCTGAACCTGAACCTCGTCGCTCCCTTCCGGCTCAGCCAGCAGGTCTTCCCCCACATGCAGGCCGCCGGGCGGGGGTCGATCGTCCACGTGTCGTCGATCAGTGCCCGGGTCGGGATCCCGGGGATCCCCCAGGCGTCGTACGCCGCCAGCAAGGCGGGGCTGTCGGGCCTCACCTCCGAGCTGGCGGTCCAGTGGGCCCGGCACTCCATCCGGGTGAACACCGTCGCCCCGGGGTTCTTCCGCAGCGAGATCACCGAGTCGCTCTACGACGACGAGCGGGGCGGCAACTGGCTGCGCCGCAACACCCCGCTGCCCTACGAGGGGACCGTCGACGACTTCCTGGGCGCGATCCTGTGGCTGGTCAGCGACGCCGGCCGCTACGTCACCGGGCAGACCGTCGTCGTCGACGGTGGCTGGACCGCCCGGTAGAACCGGTAGAAAGCCCGGTAGGACCGCGAGGAACCCCGAGGAGTGGCATGCCGATCCAGACCGTGAACCCCGCGACCGGTGAGGTGCTCAAGGCGTTCGATCCCTTGAGCGACGAGGAGATCGAGGCGCGCCTGGCGCTCGCCGCCGCGGCCTTCGCCGACCATCGCCGGACCACGTTCGCCCAGCGGGGGGAGTGGCTGCGGGCGGCGGCGGACCTGCTCGATGCCGAGCGCGACGACGTCGCCCTCACGATGACGACCGAGATGGGCAAGACGCTGGCGTCGGCGCGGGCCGAGGCCGCCAAGTGCGCCACGGGGATGCGCTTCTACGCCGAGCACGCCGAGTCGTTCCTGGCCGACGAGCCGCTGGCCGACCCGGGCGCGGTCGGGGCGAGCCGGGCGTACACCCGCTACCAGCCGCTCGGCGCCGTCCTCGCGGTCATGCCGTGGAACTTCCCCCTGTGGCAGGTCGTGCGCTTCGCCGCTCCTGCGCTGATGGCCGGCAACGTCGGGCTGCTGAAGCACGCCTCGAACGTCCCGCAGACCGCGCTGTGGCTGGAGGACCTGTTCCGCCGGGCGGGCTTCCCCGAGGGGTGCTTCCAGACGCTGCTCATCGGCGCCGGCCAGGTGGAGGCCGTGCTGCGCGACCCGCGGGTCGCCGCCGCCACCGTCACCGGCAGCGAGGCCGCCGGCCAGGCCGTCGCCTCGGTGGCGGGGCAGGAGGTCAAGAAGACCGTCCTGGAGCTGGGCGGCAGCGACGCGTTCGTGGTCATGCCGTCCGCCGACGTCGCCCGGGCCGCCGAGGTGGCGGTCACCGCCCGGGTCCAGAACAACGGCCAGTCGTGCATCGCCGCCAAGCGGTTCATCGTCCACGAGGCCGCCTACGAGGAGTTCGCCGGGGCCTTCGTCGAGCGGATGCGGTCGCTGGTGGTCGGCGATCCCCTGGATGCGGGCACCGACGTGGGCCCGCTGGCCACCGAGCAGGGGCGGGTCGACGTCGACGAGCTGGTGGCCGACGCCGCGGCGCGTGGCGCCCAGGTGCTCTGCGGCGGCGCGCCCGTGGCGGGGGCCGGCTGGTACTACCCGCCGACGGTGGTCGCCGACGTCACGCCGGCGATGCGGATCCACACCGAGGAGGTGTTCGGCCCGGTGGCCACGCTGTACCGGGTCCCCGACCTCGACGCCGCGCTCGAGCTCGCCAACGTCACCTCGTTCGGCCTCGGCTCCAACGCCTGGACCACCGATCCCACCGAGCAGGAGCGGTTCGTGGCCGACCTGGAAGCGGGAGCCGTGTTCGTCAACGGCATGACCACGTCGTACCCGGAGCTGCCGTTCGGCGGCGTGAAGCGCTCGGGCTACGGCCGGGAGCTGAGCGCGCTGGGCATCCGGGAGTTCTGCAACGCCAAGACCGTCTGGGTGGCGTGACCGAGGCGCCCGTTACGACGTTGACGGCGGGGGCCAGCTGAGCCCCGAGAGCGACGCCAACGCCTGGACCAGGGCCTGGGTGCCGTCGCGGCCGTGCCCCTGCGCCTGGAGCGCGACGTAGAGCTGGTGGGCCAGCGCCAGGCCGGGCAGGGCGAGCCGGGAGCGCTCGGCCTCGGCCAGCGCGATGCCGAGGTCCTTGACCAGGTGGTCGACGAGGAACCCGGGTGCGAAGTCGCCGGCCACGATCCGGGGCCCGAGGTTCGACAGCGCCCAGCTCCCCGCGGCGCCGCTCGCCACCGAGGTCAGCACCTGCTCGACGTCGAGGCCGACCCGGTAGGCGTAGACCAGGGCCTCCGACACCGCCACCATCGTGCTGGCGATCAGGATCTGGTTGACCATCTTGGTGTGCTGGCCGGCGCCGTGGTCGCCCTGGAGCACGACGGTCGTGCCCAGCGCCTCGAAGCAGGGGAGGACCGCCGCGAACACGTCGGCCGGGCCGCCGACCATGATCGACAGCGACGCGTTCCGGGCACCGACATCGCCGCCTGACACCGGCGCGTCGAGCGTGTGCGCGCCCCGGGCGGCGGCGGCCGCCGCGATCTCGACGGCCAACGCCGGCTCGCTCGTCGTCATGTCCACCAGCACCGTCCCGGGACGGCACGCCGAGACCGCCCCGTCCTCACCGAGCAGCACCTCACGCACGTCGTGGGGGAACCCCACCATCGAGAAGACGACGTCGCTGGCGGCCGCCACCTCGGCGGGCGTGTCGGCCCAGGTGGCGTCGTCGGCGAGCAGGCCCTCGGCCCGCTCCCGGGTCCGGGTGGTGAGGGTGACCGGGTAGCCC